>JBBAAP010000001.1:300000-467385 GCA_041658285.1 Candidatus Brocadiia bacterium | reverse complement strand
AGGCAAGGTGTTAAAAACGAAACGTTAAATCGTAGAAAGAAAGTAAATAGTAGAAGATTTTCAGGAGTCGGAAATGCAACTTAGTTTTAACCCCTTAAAACTATCACTTGCGCTGAAGACGTACAGAACAGACACCTTGCCAGTTACAGAGTTATTGAGTTATAGAATTATAGAGTTACTAAGGCCGCCACAACTTTCCTTTCGCCAAGTTTTATATGTGCAGTATAGCCGTTTCTTAAACATTGTCAAATATTTAGCCCGGATTATAATTAAACCGCTGAGGCCTCTGAAATCACTGAAAATTATTCTAGAAGCCCCTTGTTGATACTCTCAAAGTCTTTTACAAGTCTCCTTAAGTCACTGTTAATACTGTTTTAGTACACGGATTTACCACGAAAGCTCGAAAACAGAAAAAATACTTTCAGTACTTGGGCTGTTATCAGCCCAGTATAGTCGGCAGGTAATTCGCTACGTTCAAACTGCCGAACTATAAGCGGATTAAACGGATTTTATTTCCACTTTTCCCATTTATTCTTTTCTAATTCCTTATTGGTATCTGCCTTGGCCTTTTCAAATTCTTTTGCGTTTTGCTCACTGAAGTACTTTACTATTTCTGTGATACCTTTAATGGCTGCTTCCCCAAGAGCTATTATTATTAAAGGGTCGATGCTCTTAATTCGCGGGTTTAAGGTTTTATCTGCGGCATCAAGAAATGCCTGACTCGTTGATTGCGCTCCAAACTCCTCGTAACCTTGTATACTTGCATCCAGCACGCCTGTTGTAGTTACGGCAAGCTTAATTTTGTCTATCCAACCATTATTCGCAATAAGAGCTTCAGTATATAATTTTTTTAATGCTTCTTTATTCTCGCCGGGGAATTTTTTATCTACCTCTGCTCTGCATAATTTGGATAGTTCTCTATTTTTAAGCAGGAGATCGATTCCTTCTGTATCTTTTACTTGAAAATAGTCGCATCCAATTACACCCAATAAAGCTATCAGCATGATTACAAATAAAAATCTCATTGTTCCTTCTCCTTTGTTGTTTGTTGTTAATATAGTTTCTTTGTCCAGGCCCGCATTGATATAATAACCTTAGCCTCCTTTCTTCCCGCTTTAATGCGGTGATTCGTGCTTCATTTTCTTGTTTATCAGCGCTTTGTTACATTTGACAGCCGCTATAACCAGGTTGGAGTCTATGCCTATCGGGATGATGGTTACTTGCTTGCCGCCGATGAGCCCTTTGAGTTTGTTTGTTGCCTGCGACCCGCCAAGCTGATGCTTTTTGGGTGTGTGCACGCCGACCAAGCGGACTCTATTGGTATCCCATAGTTTATGGCTGACGAGGAACGTGCCGCCGTCAATTACTCGTGTAACAGTTCGACGCATAAATCCTCCTCTTCCGGCCTGGGCCGGACTATTCGGTGCGCGCCTGCCTGCTGCAGGCAGGGATTCAGCGGATTTAACGGATTTTTCCGCCTACATACTGCCTACTACATACTACCTACTCTTCATAGATGCTTCACCATCGTCAATCTGGTGCCGCCGTTGTCATTGGTGCCGAACTTTACCTCGTTGAGGCATTTGCGCATCATACCTATGCCCATCGAGCCGGGCGTGCCGTATTTGGCCACCTTTTTCATCAGGGCCGGGTGGTCGAAGTCCTGGAGCGGGGCGTCCATAAACCGTTTGGGGTTGAAGCCGTCGCCTTGGTCCTGGACGTGGCAGGTTATCCGGTCCGGGGCCACTTCGCATTCGACGTCTATGTATTTGTCGGCGTTGAGTTTGTTGCCGTGCATAACGGCGTTGTCCACGGCCTCGCCCAGGGCTACCATAAACTGGTTGTAGGCCTGGCGCCGGCCGGTTTCGGCCGGGGTTTTGGGCTTGACCGGCGCGGGCGTTCCGTCAGCCGCCGGCAGGGGCGGCCTGGATTCGTTGAGCAGGACGGTCTGGAGGAATTCGGTCATCATCTTGTAGATGTAGCGCGAGAACTTGGGCGCGGTTTGGAATTTCATCCTCAGCAGTTGTGATGGCATTTTTTTATCCCTCTCTAAGTTCAAATTTAGCCGGTTTTAGCCGATCCGGCCATTGACATCTGGGCCGGGTGGTTCATTTCAGCCTCGACCGCGGCGATAGCGGCCTTTTGCCGTCGCCGGAGTATGGCCCGGCTGAGCCGGACGGCCCGTTTCGAGGCGGGCATCTGCTCGATCACCTGGCCGAGCTCTTGGAGGAAGTCGTTAAGGTGCTCCCGGAATACCATAATGGATGAATCCGGTCCGCTGAAGCGGTTTTTGCGGATAATCATATAGGGCGTGTCCTTGACCGAGGTCTTGATTTCGAAGACGTAGGTGCGCGAACCGGCCGGCAGTTTTTTCAGGTATTTCATAGTCGTTCCTCACATTTGTTGCCGCACCGGGGGCAGGAGCCTTCCAATCGGGGCGATTGGCGTTGCCGGGCGGGCCAGATTTTGATATCCAGCAGGGCGCTGTCTACCGGACAGCGGGCCTGTTTGTTTTCCAGATAGGAGCTGGTTATCAGGTCTTTGTGGTCTTTGTTCCAGCGGAATTTTTTGTGGTATTTGTTGTCGACCAGGACGCCGTTGCGCAGGCAGATGGGGCAGTGCACGCCAAAGGAGCGGGGCAGCCGGTCGTTTGAGGACGGCACGATGACGGCGTTGACGCGGCAATGGGGGCAGTAGCCGGTGGCTATCAGGTAGTAGTCGTCGACGATTCGTTCCAGTTCGGCCCGGGTGAATTCTCTGTAAGCAATCATAAAATTCCTTTCAGCAGGGCAGGTTGACCTGGACCGGCCGGGCGTCAAGCGGTTCGGTGTCCAGGGCCAGGCCGAGCGTTTCAGCCAGGTATTTGGCGGCGCCGGCGCAGTTGTCCGGCGGAGTTTCAGCCCAGGTGACGTAAACCTGGTTGGCCGGCCGGCCATCGAGCAGTTTGGCGTCATGGAGGCAGGAAGCCAGCGCCGGACGGAGCGCGCCGTGTCCGACCTTGAGTATGTTAACCCAGGGCGCGCTGCCGTGCCAGATGAGATAGACGCCGGGCCGGTCGCTGACCTGGCCGTTGCCTAGGTCCAGGTCGAAAAGCCGGTGCCATTTTGTCCCGGCGGTTTTGTGCCATTCTACGCTGGCTATCATACTCCTACCTCTTTATCCTGAAGCATCTTTTCAGTACTGCTGTTTTTATCATCAATGGCTATCGGTTTTAGGTCCAGTATCGTCCTGATTTTGGATTTCAGGCTGGTGATGCTGAACGGTTTTTGGATGAAATCGAGTTCCTGTTGTTTGATGTAATCGGACTGGATGCCGCCCTCGAGGTAGCCGCTGGTGAAGAGGACCTTGACCTCGGGGTTGATCCGGCGGATGGTCTTGAACACCTCGATGCCGTCTTTTTTGGGCAGGCCGATGTCGAGCACGGCCAGGCTGATTTTGTCTTTGTTGGCATCGAATATGGTCAAGGCCTGGTCGCCGTCCGGAACGGAGAGGACGGTGTAGCCGGTGGTTTTGAGTATGGTGGCCAGCAGTTCGGACAGTGCGGCGTCGTCGTCGGCCAGCAGGATGGTTTCCGTTCCGCCCTTGAAGGATTCTGGTTTGGCGGCAATTGCGGGCTGGGCCGATTCCAGCGAGATGGGCAGGTAAATCCGGAAGGTCGTTCCCGATGCCGGGCTGTCGGCGGTTGGTTTGTCCGGTGCCGGAGTGCTCTGGACATCGATATAGCCCTGGTGCTGGATAACCAGGTTATAAACCACGACCAGTCCCAGGCCGGTGCCTTTGCCGTCGGGCTTGGTGGTGAAGAACGGCTCGAAAAGGTGGCGCCGGACTTTTTCGTCCATGCCTTGTCCGGTGTCGCTGACCTGGAGTATGACGTAGTGTCCGGTTTTTAGGGGCGGATGATGGGCCGCGAAGTCCTGGTCGACGAAGATGTTGGAGGTGGTGACGGTCAGGTCGCCGCCTTTGGCCATAGCGTCGCGGGCGTTGAGGTAAAGGTTCATCAGTATCTGTTCTATGGCGGTCGGGTCGGCCTGGGCGGGCCGGAGATTGGCGGCTGGCGCTATCTTGAGATTGATATTTTCGGGCAGCAGCCGGACCATATATTTGTTGGTCTCGGCAACCAGTTCGTTAAGGTTGATACTTTTGGGGTGGAGTTGTTGCTGGCGCCCGATCGATAACAGACGGCGGATGAGGTTGCGCCCGTGTTCGGCCTGGCGGTGGATAATCTTTAACGGTTCAAAGGCCTTGTGGTCGTGCTGGGTGTCTTCCAGGGCCAGCTCGGAACTGCCCAGGATGACGCCGATGCAGTTGTTGAAATCGTGGGCGATGCCGCCGGCCAGCTGGCCGAAGACCTCCATTTTCTGGGCCTGGCGCAGTTGGTTTTCCAGCAGGTTGAACCGGTTTTCGAACTCGACTTTCTTTTTCTGCTGGCGGTAGATTTCCTCGGAAAGGTAACCGCTGAACATCGAGACCGAGAAGAAGAAGAGCGGCCGGGTGATGAATTCGGTAAAGACTAATTTGCCTTCGTACATGGGCATGAACAGGTAAAAGGCGCTGACCAGGATGGCCACCACGAACGAGGTGGCCACGCTTTTGGACATGGTGGCGATGGCGATGACCGCGAAGTAGGCGATGTAAAGCTCGATGGTTTTGACGGAAAGCAGGTAGATGAGCATGGTTATCAGGACGGCGTCAAACAGGAATATCCAGCCCAGGATGCGCTGGATGAAGAAATGGGTCTTGTGCTCGAACATATAAACCACTTCGGAGACCAGGAATATGCCCATAATGAACCAGATGAACCAACTGAGGTTTTTTGGGTTGTGTTCCTGGAAGGCAATCAGGTAGATGACCGTGAAGACAATCAGGCGCATCACGACCACGACATTTTTCCGGGTGCGAAGCAGGGGATTTGAGGTGCTGGTTTCTGTAATCATCGACGGTTCCTCTCTGCGAAAAGCATAAGACGCATAATAAAAGTATCTGTCAGGCGGATGGGCGATGGCAGTTGCGCGTCATTTCCCGGTTTACCCAGTTCTTGATGGTCCGCAGGTCAAAGCGCCAGGCGCCGCCCAGTTTGAATCCGGGTATCCGTCCTTCGTTGGCCAGGGTGTAGACGGTGCGTTGGTGCAGGCCCAGGAAATCGGCCACCTCTTTGATGCTCAATAACCGTTCTAACGTATCGCTGACTGTAATCATATCTTTAAACTCCTTATGAATTTGTTGGCCATTAGGTATAATATGTGCAAATTTTGTGCCTAAAAGCGGTTATTTGAGTAATTTTGAGTAGTTTTGAGTGATGTTTTATATAATTGTATATGAATTATCGGGTTATAAGGCGGGAATTATTGGCTCGGCTCCGGACGGGTTAGGCGCCGGGACGGGTCGGGAGGGCTTCCATGCACAATTTCTTGTGCACGTGCACAATTTCTTGTGCATGAACCGGGTTGGGGTTCAGTCATATAAATATGACAGTTTTAATAAATTCTTGACTAAATCGGGTTAACAGCTATATAGGATACCCATATGTATAGATTTCTGTTCATAGTGACGGTGGTGTTAAGCATATCCTGGCCGGCAGTATGGGCGGCGGAGCCGGTCAAGTCAAGCGAAGAAGTAGTGGTTACGGCCCGGCGCACGCCCCAGCAATATTCCGAAGTCACCGGCAACGTTACGGTCATCAGCTCTGAACAGCTGTCATATATGCCGGTGAACGACCTGGCCGGCGCGCTCAACCTGGTCAACGGAGTCGACCTGCAGGGGCGCGGACCGTCCGGACAGCCGACCAGCGTCACCATCCAGGGTTGCGACCCGCGGCACGTCAGAATCATGGTTGATGGAGTGCTGATAAACTCGCAGGGCATGGCCTTTGCCGACCCGTCGCTGATACCCATCGAGAACGTGGAGCGCATCGAAATCATCAAGGGCACGACCTCGTCGGTTTGGGGTTCGTCGCTGGGCGGGGTGATTAATGTCATTCTCAAAAAGCCCCAGACCAACCAATTGGTAAAAACAGATTTTACCTCCGGCGGCGGCTGGGGCGATTACGGGTTCTGGAAACAGGACGCCCAGGTGTCCGGCCGGATGGATAAATTGGGTTACCTGGTCTGGGCCGGGTATCTGGATAGCAATAACGAGTTCCGGACCAACAGCGCCGTGCTCAGCCAGAAGGGTGGGTTCAAGCTGTCTTACGAGACCTCGAACGTTTCCAACCTTGAGGCTAATTTCCAGTATTATAATTCCGATGTGGGCGGCTATGAATTCGACCTGATGGGCTACGGCGAAAAGCTGCGGCACATACTTAAATACGGCTCGGTTCGCTTCGGCCTGGCGCCGGACCCGAACAGCGAGTTCAGCGCGGCGCTGAAGTTCTCGGACCACGCCGGCCGGATTATAGATTATGCCGTGCCGGGCGATACCCAGCTCAGCAAAAACGCCACCCGCGACGTATTTTCCGGGCTGGACCTGCAGTACCGGTTGAATCCGGCCAAAGGCCAGACCGTGCTGGTCGGCGCGGACCTGGGCCGGGATAAACTGGAATCCGACATGATGGTTGGAAAAGAGCAAATCCAGCGGCAGGGATATTACGTTAATTATAGCCTCAGTCCGCTGGACCGGGTTGATGTTAACCTGGGCCTGAGGTATGACGACAACGAAGCCTATGGCGACCAGTTGAGCCCGTCCGCCGGGGTTATCTGGCATACGCCGTTCAAGCAGACCGATTTGCGATTGTCGGTGGCCCGGGCGTTCAACGCGCCGCCGTTGATATACAAATACATTGCCAATAATCCTTTTGTTCTGCCCAATCCGGATATCAAGGCCGAGCGCGCGCCGGCGGTGTATGAGTTCAGCGCCGAGACCAGGCCGTTGAATAATTTATGGTTCAAGCTGGCGCTTTACCGGGCCGAGGTGAGCGATTACCTGGCTTATGACCCGGTGGCCATGATGATGGATAATATCAGCCGGGTGCGACGACAGGGTGTCGAGGCGGAGACGAGGTATGATTTTACCAAAGGGCTGCAGGCGCAGGCGGGCTGGTCGTTTAACCGGGTTCAGGATCGCGACACCGGCCAGATTATTCAGGGCAACGGCGTGGCCAAGGTGACTTATAATATGGGCGTCAATTATAAATACAATGATAACCTCAACGCCGGGCTCAAAGGCAACTACCGTTTTTGGAACGAGCGAGCGCTTTTGAACCCCAGCGACCGCAAGTTCATCTGGGATATGCGCGTCAATTACAGCCTGGATAAGGCGAATGAAGCCAAGGGGCCGAAGTTATCGGCCTACGCCTATTTGCTTAACATCTTCAACCGCAAATACTGGAACGACGAATTCCTGCCGATGCCCGGCCGGCAGTTGGAAGCCGGATTGAATTACGGATTCTAGTGCGGCTGTCTGTTAGTGGCAGTAGGAGTGCAACGACGTACTGCCACGTTATCCCGCCGCAGCGGGAGAAGTTGTCCGCCAGAGGCGGATGCGCCTCGGGAGAACAGCCGACTATACCCGGCAGCCCGTGAGGGTTCTTGTCCCAAGACCCCTCAGGGTCTAGGGATAAGTCGCTTTGCTCCAACTGCTGGAGTATAGGGAAAAGGCAGCTCTTGATGGTTACTCCCGCGATATCTTCTCTTCATGCACAGGAAAATGTGCATTGTGCACAGAAAATTGTGCATCGTGCACAGGAAATTGTGCATCATGCACAGGAATTTGTGCATCGTGCACAAGAAATTGTGCATAATCACTCTGGCGCGGTCAAGGTAACCGTCCAGAAACAAGGTAGCAGATGAGAAATATTGCCTCGCCTGACAGTTTCTTTCCCGGCCATTTCCCTTGTTATTATCACGCTTTCAGGGCGATGGCCCGGTTTGGACGGCGGGTTTATCAGCGGTTGTTTACGGGATTTCAGTTGGTTTGGCATAAGAATTGCACATAATATGATTAATAAAATGAAACGGAACCTGTTGTTGAAAGGGTTGCTCTTTGTAATGTTGGGCCTGGTGGTGCTGGGCGGGGTTGACTGCCGAAAGCAGCCGACCCGTGACGGTAAATATGGCGGGACGCTCAGAATCGGCGGCCACGCCGGCAAACCCTCCATCATCAACCCGATACTTACGGAAGGGACAATCTCGGCGCCTTTGCTGAGTTTGATATTCAACAGTATGGAAAGAGTCAATAAAGATATGATGTATGAACCCGACCTGGCCGAGTCCTGGGAGGTTTCAGCCGACAAGCTGGCCTATACGTTCCACCTGCGCAAGGGGGTGCGGTTCCACGACGGAGTGGAACTGACCGCCCAGGATGCGGTGTTTACATTCAATTTGCTGACTGACCCCGAAACTGATTCTCCCTGGCGGCGTAATTATACGGCCATCAAGGATTGCCGGGCACTGGACAGGTATACCTTGAGGATAGACCTGAAAGAGCCGGTGGCGACCGATTACTACCTGCGGACCACCACCATAATCCCCGAACACCTGCTGAAATCAGATACCGGCGCCCGGCTTAAGACATCCAAGTTTAATAACAAGCCAATCGGTACCGGGCCGTTCAGGTTTGTGGAACGGACCAGTGACGGCCAGCCCGTCCCGAATGCTTTCGGGACTAATAGGGGCAAGGTCATATTGGAGGCCAACCCTGATTATTACGAAGGCCGGCCGTATTTAGACCGGATTATTGCCAGCGGTTATGAGACCACCGGCCAGTGCTGGAACGCGTTTATGCGCAACGAGATTGACCTGATTCTTTATCTTTCCAGGGATAATTTCGAGGTGGCCAAGCGCGACAAGGAGTTTCGGACATACATAACGCCGAATAATTTTAATTACGTATTGGAATATAATCCCGGACATCCTGTTTTTAAGGACAAGCGGGTGCGGCAGGCAATCACCCATAGCATAGACATAGACGAGGTTATCCAAAAGGTGGAGGGTGGTTATGGAATCAAGTCCGCAGGACCGTTTATGCCCGGTTCCTGGGCCAATGCCCCCGAGGTCAGGCCGTTTGAATATAATCCCGGCCGGGCCATAGAGTTGTTAAATGAGGCCGGCTGGAGGCTTAATGCCAAAGGGGTGATGGAGAAGGATGGCCAGGAGTTCAGGTTTACCATGATTTGTGATACAATCTTAAAAGATACCCAGTTGATAGCAAGGCTGGTGTATCAGTATCTGTACAGGATAGGTATCAGGCTTGATATAATAACCATGGATTCCCGCACAAAGGATGAAGAAGCCCAAAGAGGATTGATTAACGATGCCGGCGTATTCTTATGGACATTTGGTTTGGTTGTTGAGCCTTTAGACGCGGCAAACCTGTGGCATTCCCGCAAGATGAATAAAGAACACCGGGCCTGGCGATACGATAACCCTGAGGTGGACCGGTTGTTCGATTTGGGCATCAATACCCCTGATATCAACGAGCAGAAGAGGATATACCGGGATATCCACAAGATAATCTACGCAGAGCAACCCGCGACATTTTTATATCATCCGCCGATATTATCCGCGGTTAGCGCGCATATCCAGAATACGGATGCTCTTTTTAATTCACCGGAGATGCCATTTTACTATATGAAGGATTGGTCAATCGAACCAGAGAATAATTAGTTAATCAGATATCCGTGCACGGTTCACCAGAGAGGCCTTTTGGCTGATCACCACAAGGCCGCAGCCAGTCCCGTCCCGCCTGAGCGGGAGGACAAGGCCGCATAAATTCCTATAACTTAGGAAAGGGGGTGAGCCAGGATGAAGATAGTCGTTATTAGAAAGGGTCAGGAAAAAACAACCAAGACGGTTTGTTGCGCTCCTTGTACTTTTGGCGGATTGAGATAATAAATAGTTATAATGGGGGTCTTTGGTCTATAATCCAAAGACCCCCTTAGGGTAAGTTATCTGGACGTCCATATAAGCTATTTGGGCGTTCATACAAGAAATAGCCCCGCCATTTCTGCCTGAGGCGGGCCTGCCTTTGGCATGGCGGCGGGGTCTAACGGACTGTAACGACTAAAGTCTAACAGTCCGTAAGAGATGGAATGGATTTATATGTATAAATTATCCAGATTCACGTTATTTTACGAGAACTACCCGGAGCCGGGTGAATACCTGGTTTATAATACCCGAACCCAGGCGGTCATGGCCATCAACCGCCAGGTCAAGGATTTTATCGACCGGACTGTTTCGACCAATACCCGCCGGATATTGGTTTCCGGTTTATCCGACGAAGAGGGTGAATGCGTCAACCTGCTCAAGGAATCGGGGATTATCCTCGATTACCGGGTCGATGAGACGCGCCTGCTGGAGGAATGGTTCAGCGAGATGAAGACCCGGACCAAGCCGCTGTCCGCTACGATACTGACCACCTACAAATGTAACTTTGCCTGTTTTTACTGCTTTGAAGAGCGGGTAAAGCAGGCCAAATCGTTGGATGGCGAGACCATGCAGGGCGTGATTGACTGGATTAAGAACAAGGCAATCGAGAAACGCGTCCGGGACGTGCGCCTGATGTTTTACGGCGGCGAGCCGCTGATGAACCCAAAGGCGATTCTCCACATCGCCGGTGTGCTTAATGCCTGGGCCAGGGAGCAGTGCCTGAGGTTCAGTTTCGGGATGATAACCAACGGTTCGCTGATTGATAAGGACCTGATAGAACGCTTGACCGGCTACGGTTTGACCAGCCTGCGGGTGACGCTGGACGGCGACCGGGAACATCACGATCGGCGTCGGCCGTTCATCAACGGGCGCGGCTCGTTTGATTCCATCGTGGCCAAGATTGATTCGATTATCGACAAGGTTGGCGTGGAAATCGGCGGCAACTTCGACCGTGATAACCTGGACAGTTTCCGGAAGCTGCTGGATTTTATGGACGCCAAAGGCTGGGCCGGGAAGATACAGCGGGTGTTGTTCGCGCCGGTGGTGGCCCGTATGGGCGATAATAACGATGCCAATTTGTCGGTTGAGATGGTCGGCTGTCATTCGTTGTCCAGTGATTTGTCCGAAGAAGCGTTGAAACTGCAAAAGGAGACTATCGCCCGCGGATACAAGGTTGACTCGGCGGCGGTGGTGACCACCTGCCCGATGACCCAGGACGATTCAACCGTGGTCATAGACCCGCACGGCGATATCTATAAGTGCGAGGGTTTCGTGGGCCGTCCGCAGTTCTCCATAGGCAACGTTCGTCAGGCCAAACCCAACCAACGGCTGGAGGAATTCAACGAGCTCAAGCCCTGGAAGAGCTGTTCCGAGTGCGTTTATATGCCCATGTGCGGCGGCGGGTGCCGGTTGATGGCCCAATTGAAGCATTCCGACTATTCCAAACCGGCCTGCGAAATAGATTACTACAAGCGGATATTCCCGCAACTGCTCAAAATGGATTACGAACGCGGCGCCTTGTAGGCGGTAGTTATGCGTTGTACTCTGGCAGTTTGACGGCACTTTTGCCTGATAACAGCCGGCTATAAGTTTTGTTATCATTGACAGGAACAAAACTGAATTGTAGGCTAATGCCACTTAATTAATATTGCCGTGCAGGCGACGGCGAAAGGGCTTTTTAAGTGGCATTCAAGCGATTATTACTGTCATTGGTACCCGGGAAAATCTGGCAGCAAATCGGATTAGTCTTTGCCTTCATTTTAACCATTGCCTTGATTCTATTGGGATATTTATTGATCAATTCCAGCCGGCAGGCAGTCACCAATTCGGTATTAAGGGATTACGAAGCGCTGACCCGACGGACGGCCCGGCACTTGAGTGACTACGTCGAGAAACCGCAAGCTATCCTGGTAAATACTGCGGAGATTATGGAATCCGTCGCTATGAGTGATAAGGATACCCAGCGGGTCATGCTTTACCGGATGATTACCGATTATCCGGCCTGGTTTGAGCGGGTGGTCATTGTCGATGGCGCTGGCATGGAAACCGTTTCTTCGGATCTGGATAAAACCGCCAATAACTATTTAGCCAGCGCCGTTTATCGGGATATCATGGCTGGGTCCAAAACGGCCGTGTCAAAGGTCTATTTCTCGCCTGAACATTTTCCCTACATTACTTTAGGCGTTCCGCTAAAGAGGCTGAATAATTTATCCGGCATGCTTATGGCCGAGGTCAAACTAAGTGGTATCTGGAAAATAATAGATGAGATAAAACTGGGCGGCGGCCAGGCTTTCCTGGTTGACGATCAGGGCTATACTCTGGTGCATAATGAGGAAAAACGCGTTTATCAAGGAGAAAACCTTAAGAATTCCAAGGCGGTCCAGTCGGTACTCCAAGGAGCAAGCGGCAGTCTTGAGGAAAGCTCGGATACTCCGGCAGTTTGTGAAAGTACTGCCGGGTATAGTCGGTTGCAACTTCACAGGCAGCCGAACTATAAAGATACCGTCAAACGATGGCTGAGCGCTTACGCTTCGGTCAATCCCTTTGGCTGGGGACTGATTATCCGCCAGCCGGTCAATGAGGCCTATGCCTTTTCAATAGCTATGCAGCAAAATGCGATTATTATAATTGTCGGCGCCATACTCTGCGCGGCCTTACTCAGCTTGGTGATTGCCAACTGGATTGTTCGTCCGATAAAGAAATTGATTGTCGTTACCGGCAGTGTTGCCGCCGGAGACCTTGACCAGTTCATAGAATCACCGCGCCACGACGAGGTTGGCCAGCTGCTCAACTCATTTAACCTGATGATCCAGAAACTCAAGAAGGCCCGGCGGGTGGAAAAGCTTTCCAATATCGGCATCGCCACGTCCAAGATTGCCCATGAGCTGCGTCATCCGCTGGTGGCCCTGAAGACGTTCATCCAACTATTGCCCAGGCGTTATCAGGACGAGAAGTTCATTGAACAGTTTCAGCAGACCGTGCCCCAGGAAATGGCCCGGCTGGAAAAAATGCTTACGACCATGACCAACTTTTCGGGAGAACACAAGCTCAACCTGGCCAGCTACGGCCTCCGGCCATTGGTCCAGAGCTGTCTTGATCTATTCAGCGAAAAAATATCCCAGCAGAATGTGGTCGTGAATATCTATTGTGAACCGGATAATGTTGCGACCATGCTTGATGTTGACAAAATCAAGCAGGTGGTCATTAACCTGATACAGAATGCGCTGGACGCCATGCCCAAAGGCGGCAATTTCAATATCGATATTAAAATGTGTCCGTCCGTCCAGTCGGGCTGGTCGGAGATGGTGAAAATGAGTTTCGCTGATAGCGGCTGCGGAATGAATCAAACCCAGCTGGCTAATGTCTTCGAGCCATTTCATACATCTAAGGCTTCCGGTCTGGGGCTGGGATTGGCCATCTGCAAGGAAATTATCGAACAGCATCAGGGCATCATTGAAGTCACCAGTAAGGAAAATCAGGGGGCTACTTTTATTATTAAGTTACCGCTAAGGAGTTAAAAAATGACCAGTCATTTACCCTGTATCCTGGCCGTGGATGATGACGCCAGCGTTATCAGCAGCCTAAAAATAGTTTTCGATGGTTCGTATCAGTTTGTTTCAGCCGCCAACGGCAAAGAAACCATGGAGGCTCTGAATAAGTTTAATATCCAACTGGTGATTTTGGACATCGGCTTGCCTGACATAAGGGGCACTGAAGTTTTGAAAAAGGTGAAAGAATTCAACCCGGCCATTGAAGTGGTCATGCTCACGGCCGACAATTCGGCGGCCAGCGGCGTCGAGGCCATGAAGCTCGGCGCCTTCGACTACCTGATAAAACCGTTTGATGTAGACCAGATGTTCATCGTGGTCAAAAATGCTATCGAGCGGATGCAGCTGCTCAACGAGGTCCGTTACCGGCGGATGCAGGAAGCCGACCGGCCCAAGGTGCTCATCGGCCAGAGCCAGGCGATGCGTGATGTTTTAAGCCTCATCGACAAACTGGCCAACAACGACGCCACGGCGCTGATTATCGGCGAAAGCGGCACGGGCAAGGAACTGGTGGCCAACGCCATCCATAACGCCAGCGACCGACGGGAAGGACCCTTTGTGGCCGTCAACTGCGTGGCTATACCCAAAGACTTGATTGAAAGTGAACTGTTCGGCCACGAAAAAGGCTCATTCACCAGCGCCGCGTCCCGCCGGTTGGGTAAATTCGAAATCGCCCATCGCGGAACCATCTTTCTGGATGAATTAAGTGCGTTGCCGATCGAGCTCCAGGGCAAACTGCTCCGGGTACTCCAGGAACGGGTCATTGAGCGGGTCGGCGCCATGCGGCCCCTGCCGGTCGATGTCCGGATTATCGCTGCCACCAACGTCGACCTCAAGGAGATGATAAAAAAAGGTCAGTTCCGAGAAGACCTTTATTACCGGGTAAACGTCGTGCCCGTGGTCGTTCCTCCTCTGCGCCAAAGGCGCGAAGATATCCCTCTATTAGTCCAGCACTTCCTGGATATTTACAATAAGCAGTTCCATCGCCGGATAGATAAAATCAGTCTGGAAGTCATGGAATACCTCAAGGATTATTACTGGCCGGGCAATATCCGCGAACTGGAAAACGTCATCCAGCGCCTGCTGGTCATCAGCCAGAATCCCGAAATCTCGGTTGACGAACTACCTCTGGAAGTGCTTAATGCCAAATCGGTTCTGGAATTGATGGATGACAAACATCTCAATCTGGAAAAGGCCCTGGACCGGTTTGAGCAGGAATATATCAAGAATATATTGATAAAGACCAAGAACTGCCGCCAGGAGGCGGCCGAACTCCTGGGTATTCACCGCAACACGCTGGCTAATAAGATAAAATCACTGGGATTAGATAATGTGGTCGGCGAAGAAACTGAATAAGCAAGGTTATTCCTGTTTTTGTGCTTTTGTTTCTGCGGAAAGCGTTGCTCTTAAATGGCACTAACCCTTGTGTTTTGTACAGGATAAGTGCCGCTAATTCATTGCACTCAAACCAGCACTAATATCTCATTTCCTTGATTATTTTTTGTTATTTGGTTAAAGAAAGCAGATTGAATTTACCCCGTTATTCCGCTAAAGCGAGATAGTAGGGCCCGCCCCGTTAGAAGCTACGAGATAGCTTCTAACGGGGCCCGTAGCTCAATGGCAGAGCAGCGGACTCATAATCCGTTGGTTGCCCGTTCGAGTCGGGCCGGGCCCAAATTTTTTTAGCCACAGATTAACACGGATTTATACAGATAATAAGTGAAATTTAATTTTCTACCAACCGGTATCGGCAGTCTGCCGCACAGCGACGCGGCCAAGGCCTCGGAGCTGATACTCAAGTACCTCAAGGATATCCCTTTCTGGCCGCAATTGCCGCGCCGGAGCTATCTGGAGAACATGGGCGCCCAGTTCGCCGAAGGTCTGCCCAACGTGGTCATCGACCAGCCGGGCAAGAAGATGTTTGTCGAGACGGCTGACATCGAAAACGGGCTGGCGGATTTTTACCAGCATTTTCTGGACAACGACATCGAATATTTTGCCATCAGCCCTGACCGGGCGGCCGGATTCCATACCATGTATGAATTGTTAAAGGCGTCGGACCGGAGCCGGATGAAGTTTATCAAAGGCCAGGTTACCGGGCCGATTACTTTCGGGGCGATGCTGACCGACAAGGCCGGTACGGCCCTGATGCACCATCCGACGCTGGCCGACGCGCTCAACAAGTGTCTGGTCATGAAGGCGCGCTGGCAGATGAATAAATTCAAACAACTGGGGCTTAAGTCAATCATCTTCCTGGACGAACCGTTCCTAATGGGTTACGGTTCGGCCTACGTGCCGTTGTCCAAGGAAACGGTCATCGAACGGATTACCGAACTGGCCGATGCCATCCATCAGGATGACGGCCTGGTGGGCATTCATTGCTGCGGCAATACCGACTGGTCGGTGATAATGTCCACGCCGGTGGATATCCTCAACTTTGACGGGTTGGGTTTTATGAACGAGCTGATGCTTTACGGCGACGACTTGAAGCGGTTCCTGACCCGTGGCGGCGCCATCGCCTGGGGTATGGTGCCTACGACCGAGCTGGATAATCCGATTAAGGCTGATGAAATCATATCGAAACTGGAATCAGGCTTGAAAATGCTGTCCAAAAAAGGAATCAGCCGTGAGCTCATTCGGGCCCAATCGTTGGTGACTCCGGCCTGCGGTCTGGGCGCGCTGGCCGAGGTTGACGAAGCTGAAAAGCGCCTGCAACTCTTAATCGAGGTAGCTTCCAAATATGCCTGAGATAACCTTCGGCAAATACGTGGTTGAAAAGAAGCTGGGCCAGGGCGGCATGGGCACAGTCTACCTGGCGGTTGACACGGTGCTGAAGCGCCAGGTGGCGCTCAAGGTCATTTCCTCTGACGACCAGGAGATGCTCGAACGGTTCCAGATGGAATCGCAGGCCATCGCCCGGCTGAAACATTCCAATATCATCCAGGTCTACGATGCCGGCACGGTCGGTAAGCAGCATTATTTCGCCATGGATTACATCGAGGGCACTTCCCTGGACTCGATGATTAAGCCGGGAGTTGATTACAAGCAGGCGGCCAGGATTATCATGCAGATGGCTCTGGCGCTGGATTACGCGCACAGCCAGAACATCGTTCACCGCGACATCAAGCCGGCCAACATACTGATTGATAAATCGGGCCGGGCATACCTGACCGATTTCGGAATCGCCAAGCAGATTACCGGATTGGACAAGAAGCTGACGCTGACCGGTACGACCATCGGCACGCCGGATTATATGTCGCCGGAGCAGGCCATGGGCCGAAAGGAACAAATCAACGGCAGTTCGGACATCTTTTCGCTGGGCGCGACGCTTTACCACGTCATCGCCGGCAAGACTCCGTTCGGTGGGCAGGAAACCTACGAAATTTTCCATAAGATAATCAACGACGAACCGGCCCGGCCGAGCACGCTGGTCCGGAACATCCCGCACGACCTGGAGACCATCTGCCTCAAGTGCCTCAATAAGGAACAGCACCGGCGTTACGAGACGGCCCAGCTTCTGGCCGACGACCTGAACCGGTTCTTGGAAGGCCAGCCGATATTGGCCCGGCGGCTGGGCACGGTGACACGGATTTGGATGGTGGCCAAGAAGAACAAGGTCGCCTCCCTCGGTATCGCCAGCGCCGGCATTATCGCCGTGGCGCTGCTGGTTACCTGGCTGATTTATTCCTACGAAAACATCCGGGTTCAGCAGGAGAAGGAGCACGCCCAGCAACAGGCCCGGCAGGCCACCGATTACGCCCGGACGCTGGCCGACGCACTGCTGACCGACCTGAGTAGCGCGCACGAAGAGGCGTTGGAGCGGCGCCAGTCGGGCGAGAGCATGGAGATGCTGGCCAAGATACCCAAGCGCATTGCCACCTCGGCCGTCTACAAGAAGGCCGAAGCCGACGTGGCCAACAACGCCCAGGTGCATTATTCATTCGGCCGGCTCTACCGCATCATCGGCAATAATATCGAGGCTCTGAAGGAACAGCGGACGGCGCTGAAGCTCGACCCCAACCACGGGCCGGCCCTGTACGAGACCGGCATCCTCAGTTACCAGCTTTACCGCCAGATGCTGGTGTATCTGCGCGACAAATGGCGCAAGGACGAGCGTGAACGCCGTCTCAACGCGCCCAGCAACGAAGCGGCCGCGCCCTGGACCGAACCAGATGATACCAAGCTGGAAAATACGGCCTCAAGGGCGCTCAAGGCCGAATCGCTTCGGGCATTCGAGTCGGCACTCAAGAACCTGGAGGCCTATTCATTGCCTTATACCGCAACCGAGGGCATCATCGCCTTCATCCGCAACGAGCTGGATAAAGCCGTCATTAAATTCCGTGTGGTCATCGACAAGGACAAGCTCTTCGACGATGCCGTCATCTTCCTGGCCGACATTTACAAGATGCGGAGTGAGCTTAAGGATGCGTCCAACCTGCTTACCTCGGCCATCCAGTCGGACCGGGGTAATGTTACCCTTTACGCCAAGCGGGCCGAACTGCTGAAATCTATTTCTTATATATCCACCTTGAATGTGTCCCAAGACAAGAGCACCACCAGCATCAACCAGGCCGACGAACTCAACCGCATCATCCAGCTCCAGCCGGACAATTACGAGGCGCTGGTCCAGCTGGGCAAGTTCTACACCGAAATCGGCTCGGAGAATATGAAAAGCGGCTTGGACCCGTCCAACCGTTTTAAGGACGCCGACCAGCTTTTCGACAAGGCCGTCAAGATAGCGCCGGACAGCCTGCCGGCCTATATGGAGCGGGTGGTTATGAACTTTTATTACGGCGATTATTGCTGGGGCGTCTGGTATATGAAAAACCAGGGGCTGGACCCGACGCCTTATTACCAAAAGGCCATAAGTGATATCGATAAAGTTCTGTCGCTTGATCCCAACAACCTGGACGCGCTGGAATGGAAAGCAATGGTTTCGATGAACTTCGGCCATTACGTCAAATGCCAGTCTAAAATCGCCATCGAAGAGTATATGTACGGGGTGGACGCCATGACCAAGGCCATCAAAATTGACCCGAACGATTACCGGTTCTGGTTCCGCCGGGCCGGGCAGTGGTCGGCCATCGGACTGCATAAGTTCGAGAACAAGATGGACCCGTCCGAGGAATACAAGAAATCAGCCGAGGACTTCCAGCAGACGCTTAAGCTCAATAACAACAGCCCGACAGTTTTCAGCGGCTACGCCAGCCTGTTCGGCTGTATCGGCACCTGGAAAATGTCCAGGAACGAAGATACCCTGGCCAATTTCCAATTCGCCCTGGAATACACCGAAAAAGCCCTTAACCTGGTTCCCGATAGTTCGACCTACTACCAGCACCTGGGCATGGCCAGGACCAACGTGGCCATATCCTTGGCGAACCGGGGCGAATACACCGATGCCATCAAGTACGTGCGTGACGCCGTCATAGCCTGGCGCAAGGCGCTGGAGTTAAACCCATCAATGAAAGAAGACATCAACGGACGGCTCGACAACTGCAATAAGATGATGGAAAATATGTATAAGGCCATCGAGGAAGAAAAGAAGAATCAGCAACAACCGCCGCCGCTACGGAAATAGGCTCAGGGCTTCTTTAAGCCGCTCATACCCGCCGATGATATCATCAAGCCGAGATATAATTCATTTTTGCCTTCATTGGGGACGGCCAGGCCGATGGTCGGGACGAACCTGAGCCCGTAGCCCAGGGCCGCTTCCATGCGCACCTCGGCGCCGGCGCTGAAGTCGGGCGCACTATTTTTGCTGAAGGCCATATCGGTGAAATATGCCACGGAGATGTCGCCCCAGTAGAAATTGACGCCCCACGAGCCGCCGCTGTTCTTGTAAACCGGATAGCCGTATTCCAAGGTAAGCGTGCCGCCGCGGTTGGTGGTGAGCGCGTCATCGCCCCGGAAGCCGCGGATTTCCAGTTCCTGCGGCCGGGCACGGTCCGGGTCGTTGAGCAGGTAGGTAATCATCCGGAACTCGCTGCCTGTTTCGGAGCCCTTGGTCAGGCTGTCGAAATAGCGGGCGAATACGGCGGTCATCTCGGCGCCGTCGCGGCTGGCCTCGGACCAGCTCTTGCGCTCGGCGATGTAATTGAACTGCGACTGCAGCTGCCATTTGGGATATTTCAGGCCGGCGCCGATGCCGGGCACCAGCTCGGTATGGTCCAGCAGGCTGGTCTCGTCTTGGCGCAGTGCCAGCGACGGCGTTACATAAGACAGGCCCGGCTCAAGCCGGCGATAAAGCGGGTAGTTGCCGTAGAGCGACGTATCCTGCGTGCCGGACTTGCGTGATACCTCTAGCCCCAGCGTCAGCGGCTGGAACATCCGGTTCTCGTATATGAGATGCAGGCGCGGGTCCTGCCCGCTCCGGAAGGACATGGCGTAAAAATGCTCGTAGGTGACATCGTTGCCGACCAGCAGCGCGCCCTGGCCTTTGGGGTCGAGCACCGGAAAACGGAAATACGGCACGGCCGTTTTGAGGACGCTGAAATAACCGCCTTTATCCGGATTGAGCTCGGCCGATATCTTATCCAGGTCGGGAAGTTTCGATTGCTCCGGCTGGGGCAGTTTAAACTCGTCGTAGACGGCCGGCTTGCTGTAGATGTTGGTGCTGTCGCCGCTCAGGCCCACGAAATACACTTCATCGGCTACTCCGGCCGGGAAATGGGCGAAACTGCCCTGGGTCACCTTGTAGGTTTTTTTAGAGCCCAGATCGTAGGCGTAAATCCGGTAGGTCCGGTCGTAGTTGGCCGTGAAAAATATCCGGTTATTCATAATGGACGGCGAGGTCTCGGCATAGGGCGTGTTGACCAGCTCTTCTAATTTAGAGTTATTGATATCCAGCAGGTAGATGCCCCAGTTCTCCCAGTCCAGCCGGGCCGAGGCGACGATGATATTCTGGCCTGCGGTTAGCTGGCCGACCAGGTAATCCGATGAGAACAGCATCTTGTGCTGGCCGGACTGCTGGTCATAGGCATAAATATCCGAGCCGAAACCTTCGGCTCGGTCCTTGGTATAAAGAATCTGCACTCCGGTCGTCGCGCCATCGGTCATCGGCGCTGATGCCGGCAGAACCGTAAATGCCCGTATGGTATCGCTGAAAATAATCCGGTCTTTTCGGGTGGCCATATCCTTGCAATGGAGGTTGGACACCAGCCCGAATCCCTGATTGGTCGAGTTGGCGAATCCCGGCTTCATTTCCAGCACGGTGTAATATAGATTATTCCCGGCGATGCACGGCTTGGTATTGAAAGACGACGTGGTCGAGGCCAGTTCCTCTTCCTCTTTTGTGGTCATACCCCGGCGGCAGATGCGCTCGAAGGAATATACCCGGTAGGTATCGGCCTTGCGCCAGGTACGCTCGATGTAGTAGATGAAATTACTTTCCACGCTCAGGTCGGAATAGAGGGCCAGCCGGTTGTCGGTTACCGGAGAGCCGTCAATGGCAAAGCGCCGGTATGAATAGCTGTTCTGCCATTCCTGCCACAGTTCCGGAAAGGTCTTGCCGAAGACCTCCTTGGCGCTGTGGTCTATGCCGGCCGACGGGGCCAGCCAGCCGATGAGCCAGCCGAAGAACGATTCGCCCTGCTTCTGGAAGAATGCGTTGAGCTTTTCCTGGCCGTATTTCTGGCGCAGGAAATCCAGGAACAGTCCGCCGTAAAGGTAATGACCGCCGGCCAGCGACGGCAGGTTCAGCGGAGTATAGGTCATCTCCAGCAGGGTCGGGAACGGATGGGTCTGGGTATAGGCGTCCATCACGGCCTTGAAGAAGCCGTCGTTGACCCGGCCCTCGTAAGGCGATATCTGCGATTCGCCCGATACGGTCACGCCCTCGGTAATCCAGCCGGGCACGACCAGGTTGGGCGAAAAGACGTTACCGAAAGCGGTGGTCAGGATGCCCGGGAATCCGCTCGATTGGGTCAACTGGGCCAGGTGTATGGACTCGTGGATGCCGGCCATCCGGGGCCAGTTCTCGCCGAAGCCTACGCCCGGCATTCCGCCCATTACCGGGTCGGGCGGATAGGCGTAGATATGGATATTGGGCGCCATCGGGTCGGCCATGGCGTTGGACATCGTGCCCAGGTTCTCGATGACCACCCTCAGCCGGGGAATCTCATTACCGGTCAGTTTCTTGATATTGTCGCGGTAGGCGGTCAGGACGGTTAATACCTCGCGAGCCTTGGCCTCGTATCCGGTTTTGTAGAAAACCTCAAACCGCTCGGTCTTGAGCGACTGCCAATCGGTATCGGCATATGAAACCACCGAAGGACACAGACAGACGCAGATAATTATGGCAAACAACAGGATTCGTTTCATTACGTATGGGATAACACATATCATAACTGCAGTCAATAATTAAAGGAACTTTATATTGGGGACACATCCCAACCGATGTAACACCCTAAATACTTGACTTGCAGGGCGCTATTTTCTATATTTCGACTATGCCTAGAATCGCCAGGATTGTTGCAACAGGTTTTCCTTACCATATCATCCAGCGCAGTAACCGCCGTCAAAAGATATTCTTCGCCAAGCAGACCAGGAAGAAATACCTCGAGTTGCTTAAAGAATACTCGCAAAAGTGGTTCGGCTCTATCCTGGCATATTGCCTGATGACCAACCACGTGCATCTACTGATAAAGCCGCTTCAGTCTGAATCGTTATCCAAGATAATGCAGGGTGTTAGCTTGTGCTATACCCAATTCTCCAACAAAAGATATAAAAAGACTGGACGCCTTTGGGAAAGCAGGTATTATTCCAGCGTTATAGACGAAGAGCCGTATTTATGGGCGGTGGCCAGGTATATCGAGCAGAATCCGGTCCGGGCCGGATTGGTTAAACACCCGGAAGATTACCCGTATTCCAGCGCCCGGGCGCACATAACCGGCGCCAAGAACGATATTCTGACCGAGCCGTTATTTGACGAAGCAGACCTTCTTGAATATGTGAAATTCGTTAAAGAGCCGGCTGATGATAAAGAGCTGAAAAGTATCAGGAATGCAACCCGGGGCGGGCATCCGTTGGGGGATGAAGGATTCGTAAACAAGATAGGAGAGCTTTTAGGTGTCGATTTTAAGAAAATTGTGTCAGCAAAAGCAGACAAATAGAGGGTTTGGTGGCATGGGATGTGTCCCCACCCCCAATAATATGGAAGAGTATAAAGCGACAACAAGTGGACCGAATGCTACTTTAGGGTTAGATTTCGGCGACACGAAATAAATGAAACTATAAGGAGAAGTATATATGAATCATTTATGCTTAAATAAGGTTATTTATATGTGGGCGATATTTTTTATTATCATTGGCAATGTTTTTCCGGACGACAAGGTTATTATAGTAAGAAATGGGGACCGACCTCCTGTTGAAAGAATATATAACTCTTTGGGGGCTGGATATGAAAGGGCTGTTTTGGTTCGCTTGAAACTTGAAAATATATCGATAAATAGCGCAAAACTCCAAATAGCAATCGCTTTTCCGGAAATTCGGGTCCATAAAAACCCTAATTTTTGTGCTTTAATTAAGTCGGTTGATGCGCCATATGAAAATGAATTGGTTTGTTTACCTTATTTGGACGGATTAAAAGACAAATTAATTGAATTTGTTAATTACATAGATAATAAAAATCGAGATGCTTCGCAGAAACGTTTGGATGAGATATTGGCCCGAATTACGTCATATCCGGAATGGGTCTTTATCCGACCGCATACGGCATCTTTTTCCTCACGAGAGGATATTTTTGAAGATGGACCGGAAGAGAAAAAAATATTTGACAAATTTCACGATGAAATTGCCAAGGCTCAAAAGGATTTTGAATATGTGATTAATGATAAAAATAACACCCAAAAATTCCTAGCTTTTGCATACCTTTTAAAAGGGTGGTTTTATTTTAAATTAAGTGATTATAACAATGCTATTGAGATGTTTGATAAAGTGACGGGGTGTGGCATAGCTGATTATAGTTTATCGGCGGCTTTGTATAAGGTTGTAAGTTTGGGATTATTGACCAATGATAAAAGTATTAGTATTCTATACGATTGTTTTTTTTATTATCGTCAATGTATTGAGGGCAGAGACTTTGAATTTTGGGCAAGTTATTATAAAAATTTGCCTAAATCGATATCGGCAAAAAAGACCGCAACAAATATCCAAAATGATTATAAGTATTTAGAGAAAGATAGAAAAGTTATTCTTATCTGGTGCAAACAGATAACTACCGGTGAATTGGAACCGATGGAACAGGTGAAAGACGATTCCAAAACTGATGCACCAATAAAAGATGAGCCTAAAGAACCCAAACAAAATACCCCTAAATAATTAGGGTAAAGTGAAAATTTCCACAGGACCTATGGTCGGCCTGCCAGCCGGTGGTCTATGACCTGCCAAATGGTGATACCATAACCCAGAATACCTGTGCGCAGAATACCCTGTAGATGCGACACACATCAGGGATGCCCAAAATTGATAGGTTTCTGTCCCTAAAACGAATATAACGCACTTCCAGACAGGGGGGGGTATCCCCCCCATACTATACCCCCTACCCCCGGATACTATATACCTTGTGAGGTGGTTATATATACCTTGTGAGGTGGGTATATATACCTATGGTATCATTTTTGGTCTGTTTTATAGAGCATTTTTTCGACCTCGGTTAGGTGGGTAGTCGGGATAAGTGCTGGCAACTCCCATTCGCTTTGCTCAGGGATAAGTCCTTTCCCGTGAGGGTTCTTCTCAAGACCCCTCAGGGTCTAAGGGCAGGAGGCTTTGCTCTGCCAGTACTAGTGTATCTACTGGCACTAAATATCTGGTTACGCGGCTACATGGAGTAAATTTCACCACAGAGACAATAGGAATTAATCTTTGTGATTAATTATACTCTGACTCGCACATCGAC
Source organism: Candidatus Brocadiia bacterium (assembly GCA_041658285.1). Taxonomy (NCBI): domain Bacteria; kingdom Pseudomonadati; phylum Planctomycetota; class Candidatus Brocadiia; species Candidatus Brocadiia bacterium. The sequence goes on along the minus strand of JBBAAP010000001.1, from coordinate 443,083 downwards.
TACCTTGCAACGGTCGGCTTGGGGATAGAGCATTACCGGGTTGAGGTCAAGTTCCTTTATCTGCGGATTGTCCGTAACCAGCTGGCTTGTGCGCTGGATTATCTCGACCAGCTTATCGATGTTGACGCCGGCCTGGCCGCGCGCGCCTTCGAGTATCTTATACCCTTTGATGGACCTTACCATCCGGAGCGCTTCGTCCTTGCTCAGCGGCGCCAGCCTGAATGCCACGTCCTTGAGCACCTCGACGAATATGCCGCCCAGCCCGAACATCACCAGATGCCCCAGGCCTTCGACCTGCTTGGCCCCGATGATGACCTCGCGCCCGCCGGTCAGGTATTCCTGCATCAGGTACCGGCCGCCCTTGAACCGTTTCTCAAAGTCCTTGAGATGGACGGCCAGTTGGTCTTTGGAAGTAATATTGAGGACCACGCCTTTCTGCTCGGTCTTGTGGACCACATCGGCTGAGTCTACCTTGAGCGCCAGCGGGTAGCCGACGTAATCGGCCGAGTTGATGGCGTCTTCAGCCTTGTCACAGATGACGTATTTGGCTTCGGGGATTTTGTAGGTGTGGATGATGCCCAGGGCCTCGCCGGAAGATAAGAATTCAGCCACAGATTCCACAGATTTGGGTGCACCCGCCTTCGGCGATTGCACGGATTTTATTATTTGCTGGACGGCCTTAGAGTCGGTGTCCTTGAACGGCTCCGGTGTGGATTGGCTGGTCTGCCTGAGTTCGGCGTATTTGGTCATTGTCACCAGCACCTTGGAGGCCGTCTCGGGCAGGTCATAGGCCGGGATGCCGGCTTCTTTGAGTATGTTGATGGTATTAGCCCATTGGGTTTTGTCGGTCATAACCACGTTGAGTATGGGCTTGACTGCCGTCTTGGCGATGCGGGCCATTTCCTTAGCCACGCCTTCGCAGTCGACGAAGAATGGCGTGACGAAGTTGACCAGGATGGAATCTATATTGGGCGCCTTCATCAGGGACTCGATGGCCGTTGCCCATTCCTTGGGCCCGGCCGTGGCCAGGACGTCGACCGGGTTATTGACGCTGGCTTCGGGGAAGAGGCTGGCCTTGAGATGGCTTCGGGTAGCTTCGTCCAGGTCGGGTATATTCAAACCGCCGTCGATGCATTCGTCGGTGGCGATGATGGCCGGGCCGCCGGTGTTGGTGATGATGCCGACGTTACGGCCTTTGGGCAGTGGCTGGAGCGCGAATCCGATGGCCGCCTGGCAGATGTCGTCCTGGTTCTGGAACGAGACGATACCGCATTTGTCGAAGACGGCTTCGATGGCCGTGTCGGCCTTCATCAACGAGCCGGTGTGCGAGGCCACGGCCCGGGCGCCCATCTCGGTCCGGCCGGTCTTGATTCCCAAAATAGCCTTGCGCTTGCCGACTTCCCTGGCCACCCGGATGAACTCCTTGGGATTGGGCAGGCTTTCGATATGGACGATGATGACCCGGGTTTGTTCGTCCTTGCCCCAGTATTCCAGGATTTCCGGGATGGATATATCGGCGGCGTTGCCGTTGGAGGCGTACATCCGGATGCCGATGCCGAGCTGGTAGAGGCGCTGGTTGATGACCTCGCCCACGCCGCCGGACTGGGCCAGGACGGAGATATAGCCGGGCAATAATTTGGTGAAGGTGAAGTTGGCATAGACCGGGTTGGCCGGGTCGGAGTTCATGACGCCCTGGCAGTTGGGCCCGAAGATGCGGACGTTATATTTTTTGGCTATTTCGACCGCCTGCTTTTCCAGGGCGATGCCGTCCGGCCCGATTTCCTTGAAGCCGGCGGTGTTGATGATGACGGCCTTGACGCTTTTCTTGCCGCAGTCCTCGATGACGGCCGGGACCATGGTGTTCTTGACCACGATGTGGGCCAGGTCAACGTCGCCCGGGACCTGCAGGATGGACGGGTAGGCGGTCAGCCCGTTGATGGCCGGGTCCTTGGGGTTGACCGGGTATATCGGGCCCTTGTAGCCGACGTCCTTGAGGTTCTGGGTGATGCGGTAGCCGATGGTCAGGGGCCGGTTCGATGCGCCGATGACGGCGATGGATTTAGGCTTGAATAACGCGTCTAACATAAGAACTCCTTTTTTAGCCACGGATTACACAGATTAAAACAGAAATATAATGATAGAATTTTAGCGGAAAAATCCGAGAAGGCAAAGAATATAGGATAAAATTATTGGGCGTGAATGGAAGCCACGAATGAACTCGAATGGACACTAATGTTAGCCACAGAGGCACAGAGAATACGGAGGATATTAATTATTTACCACGAAAACTCTAAAGGAAGAAAGCATACTTGGGCTGTTGAAGCGAAGTGACTTACAGCCCAGTATACCTGGTAGTAATTCGTTACACTCAAACTGCCAGAGTACTAAACTTCGTGTTTTTATAGTTTCGTGCTTTCGTGGTAGATTTAAGCGTGGGTTAAATTTGGTTTGATACCTATTTAGCTATGACCGTCTCTGCTTGTTGTTTTCCCATTCTTGGGGAGTCATAATGACTTCGCGGGCCTTGCTGTTCTTATAATCGCCGACGATGCCGACCTTGGCCATCATCTCTATCAGCCGGGCGGCCCGGGAATAGCCGATATTGAGCCGGCGCTGGATGAGCGAGACAGAACCGCGCTTGCTTTCCAGGATGACCTGTGCCGCCTGGTCGAAGAGCTCGTCCTGTTCGGTGTCGGTGAAGTCCTGCTTGCTTTCGATTTCCAGGAGCTCGGCATCATAAACAGGTTCGCCCTGATCCTTCCAGAAATCCACCACGCTGTGGATTTCTTTGTCGCTGACGAAGGTGCACTGGCCTCGGGTCAAATCAGTGGTGGAGGGGAAGAGCGCCAGCATATCGCCCTTGCCGAGCAGCCGTTCGGCGCCGTTGCGGTCGAGGATGGTGCGCGAATCTATCTTGGAGGCGACCTTGAAGGCCACCCGGGACGGCATATTTGATTTTATCAGTCCGGTGATAACGTCGACCGACGGGCGCTGGGTGGCCAGGACCAGATGGATGCCGACGGCCCGTGATTTCTGGGCCAGCCGGGTTATGGCCGTTTCCACGTCATCGGACGCGGCCATCATCAGGTCGGCCAGCTCGTCTATCAAGACCACGATGTAAGGCAGTTTCAGCGGCACATCGCCCGGCTCTTCGCCGTCCTCGGTCAATTTCTCGCGTATCTTGGATTCGCTCAGCTGGTTGTAAGTCTCTATTTTTTTGACTCCGACGCGCAGGAAGAGTTCGTAGCGTTCGTCCATAGTCCGGCAGAGCCATTTAAGGATAATCGGCGCGCGGCGCATATCGGTGACCACCGGGCTGATAAGGTGCGGCAGCTCCTTGAAGACGGACAGCTCGACCATCTTGGGGTCGATCATCAGGAGCTTGAGTTCATCCGGGGTGCGGTGCATTACCAGGCTCAGGACCAATGAAGCCACGCAGACGGATTTGCCCGAGCCGGTCGTACCGGCTATGAGCATATGGGGCATCTCATCGATATCCCTGACGATGGCCGTGCCGGCCGCATCCTTGCCCATGAAGAACGGCAGGGGTGAGCTGTTTATCTTTTCCCGGCTGGACTGAATCAGCTCCTTGAGCCGGACCACGCCCTGGTACCTGTTGGGCACCTCGACGCCGACCGTGGACTTGCCGGGAATGGGCGCGACCACCATGACGTTGGTTGACTTGAGGGCGATGGACAGGTCATCGGTCATACCGGCGATTTTATGGACGCTGACGCCCGGCGCCAGTTCCAGCTCGTATTTGGTCACCACCGGCCCGCGCTCGACATTGACCACCCGGGCCTCGATGCCGAAATTGCGAAGGGATCCTTCGATGATGTCAATGCGTTCTTTGATGTCTTTTTCCTCTTCGGTTGCCTGCACCGGCACGGCGTCTTCCAGAAGCTCCAGGAACGGCAGGCGGTAGTTGCTCTTGCCGGCCGGCGCGGCCGATTTCTCCTTAGCCGGCGGCTTGGCTTTGTCTTCCTTGGGTTCCGGTACGGCTGCTTTGCTGATGGTAGGTTCAGGCTTCGGAATGGGCATCGGAGCTATGACCGGTTTCTCAACTGCCGGCGCGGTTATAGGCGTAGCCTGGACCGTCTTGACCGGCGGCATGGTTACCTGCTGCTGGTATTGTTTGAGCATCTGATCGCGCTGGCGGTCTTTCTTTAAATTATCCATCAGCGACTTGATGCCCTTGAACATTCCGCCGAAAATCTTTCGGCCCAGCTTACCGCCCCGAATCAGTATGTCATAGGCCAGCCAATCCGTGGCCAGGAGCACCGAACCGATAAGGATGAACAGGGCTAAGATATAACTTCCGATTGAACCGAAATAATTCACGGTAATCTGGGCCATCTGGTCTCCGGCTACGCCGCCGTAGGTGTGCATCCGGGGCGAGCTGTAGTCAGCCGGGGTGACCAACCCGGCCATGGTTATGGCGGCGGTCAGGAAAAGAACCAGGGCGATTATCTTTACGGCCAGGGCAGTGATCTTTTTCCTCAAAAGCAGTATCACGCCCCAGAAACCGAGCATCAGAATAATGATATAAGAGGCCAGCCCAAAGAAAAAGAACAGCTCGTTGCTCAGGAATGCGCCGATAGAGCCGCCTTTATTATGGGTGGTTTCGTTGGCCGGAAATTTATAGTCGGGGTAATCGCCAACATTATAGGTAAAAAGGGCGATAAGTGCGAACAGGGAAAAGAGTATCAGCGCGATGCTGATGATTTCCTTGGTATGCCTGGACGGTTTTTGCGCGCTTGTTTCGGGCATAATATTAGCTAATCGCGGCGTCGGAACCTGGAATTACCTGATAAATATTACGGTCAGAATCCCGGCAATAAGGCAATACCATCCGAAATAAATCAGTTTCCTGCGCCGTATCAGCCTGATCAGGAGGTGTATCGCCAATAAACTTACCAATAAGCATATGACCCCGCTTATTAATATTGTTATCGGCTGAAAAGAGGCCTTGAGTTGAGAAAAATCCCTGAGTTTAAGCACGGTTGCGCCGGCCAGAACCGGCAAAGCCAGGAAGAACGAGAACTTGATGCTTTCGTGTTTTTCGTACCCGTTGAGCAGGCCGGTGCAGATGGTCAGTCCCGAGCGGGACAGGCCCGGGATAATGGCAAACGCCTGGGCGATGCCGACCCACAGGGCCGATATCAGCGGCGCTTGCTCTAGGTTGACTTCAGTTCTTTTCCAGTGTAATTCGGTTAGGATGATGTAAATGCCGGTAACCATTAAAGCGGCGCCGGTCAAGACAGTGCCTTCAAACAGTTTTTGTATGTAGTCTTCGAATAAATAACCGATTAATCCGGCCGGTATGGTGGCGATGATAATCATCAGGATGACTTTGGGCTGGGTCAGCAGTTCGAATATCTCCTTGTAGAAACTGATAATTATGGCTAAGAGCGAGAAGACATGCAGGAAAACTATCAGGGATAGGTTGGTGTCGGGATTAGACATGCCAAAAAGCTTGGTGGCGATAACCAGGTGGCCTGAACTTGAGACGGGCAGGAATTCGGTTACGCCCTGAATGATGGCCAGGACTATGGATTCTATGATTGACATATCAGATATTCTCCAGGAGTTTTATTATAAAGCGTCCGATTTCCTTCTTGTTTGCGTTCCTGAACCGTTTGACCAGTCCCAGCGGCGACCATATCTCGGCGCTGACCCGGCCCGGGCCGAAGCTGTCCGGCCCGTTAGCCACCACGAAATCAAGGTTTTTATCTTTAAGCTTGCGCATGGCATTCCTGCTTAGGTGGCTGGCCTCCAGGGCGAAGCCGACCAGTATTTTATCGCCCTTGCGCCGGCTGATGGTCCTTAGTATATCCGGCGTGGGTTTCAGCCTGACGCTGGTTGCTTTGCCGGTTTTCTTTATCTTGCCGTTGTGATATTGGGCCGGCCGGTAATCGCTCACCGCCGCGGTCATAATAACCGCATCGGATTTGGGGAAGTATTTATTGACCCGGGCGAGCATTTCCCGCGCCGTGGTAACTCTTTGGACCAAAACCCCTTTGGGTGATTCAAGGTGTGTCGGCCCGGTCACCAGCGTTACTTCATGACCCCGGGCTTTGGCCGCCGCGGCAATCTCGAACCCCATTCGGCCGGTTGACGGATTGGAAATGTAGCGCACCCGGTCGAAGTATTCTCTGGTCGGGCCTGCCGTGACAAGTATTTTCATCATGCCAGGATTGAAGTCACCTTTTTGATTATGGTCTCGATGGCGGCCAGCCGGCCCTGGCCGTTTGCGCCGCAGGCGAGATAACCGGTTTCCGGGTCGATGAATTTATAACCTTCCTTTTTCAGGAAGGCGATGTTCTTTTGGACCAGCTTGTTGTTATACATATTGACGTTCATGGCCGGCGCAATCATAATGGGGCATTTTACCGACATGGCCAGCGTTGATAGTAAATCGTCAGCTATGCCCGAAGCTATTTTTCCGATGATATTGGCCGTGGCCGGGGCGATTAACAGCAGGTCCGCTTTGTCGGCCAGCGCAATATGTTTGGGGCTGCATTCGTATTCCAGATCGAACATGTCGACCAGCGTCCGGTTCCGGGATATCGACTGGAATGTCAGGGGCGTAACGAATTTGGTGGCGCATGCGGTCATGACCACCGTGACGTTAGCCTTGGATTGGACCAGCTTGGAAGCAATCTCGGCCGCCTTGTAGGCCGCAATGCTGCCGGTTACGCCAAGGATTATTTCTTTTTCTTTCAGCATAATCGCGGTTTATAGGCGGAATTACGCCTTGGCGAATTCTTCGGCCAGCTTGGCTTCCGACAGGTAATCATCCAGCACCCGTTCGGACAGGTGGTCTATCCCCGTGCCCGATGTTTGCTTGATGCCGGCCTGGCGAAGATTGCGCAGCTTTTGCTGCATCATCGCAATCAGTTCAAATCTGCCCTGGGTTTTGGCAAGCGCCTGTTCTACTTTCTTCATGTCCATTTCCTTCCTCCGGTCTTAAATTACTGGAAATCTATTTAAATCGTTACCCCTTAAACAGTTTTTTTCTGATGATGTTTCTTACCTTATCCACCGCTTGGTTCAGGTCATCATTGACCACCTTGAAATCGTAAAGGTCCTTGCATTTGAGTTCCGTCCGGGCTCGTCTTAACCGTTTCCGGAAATCGCCGGTCCGGTCGTCGCGTCTGTGCAGCCGCTGGCGCAGCGTCTGCATATCCGGCGGCAGGATGAATATATAAACCCCCTTGAATCCGTTCTTCTTCAGCCGCCGGGCGCCTTTGACTTCTATTCTCAAGAGCGGGTATTTGCCGCGCCTGAATACGTCTTCCAGCGAGCTGTAAGGCGTCCCGTAATAATGCCCGAAAAGCCGGACAAATTCAATAAAATCACCTCTTTTTAATCCGGCCTGGAAAGCCTTTTTAGTAAGAAAGTGATAATCCTTATCGGCCGTTTCGCCCCTTCTTTTTAATCTTGTTGTGGCCGTAACGCAGGCCGCCAGCCGGCGCTCCTTTTTCAGGAGCAAATCGCACAGGGTGGTTTTGCCCACGCCGGACGGTCCCGATATCACGCAGATTTTACGGTCTCTGTTATTCAATATTCTGCACCTGTTCCTTGAGTTTTTCCACGTTACCCTTTAGGGTAATGACGTTATAAGTGATTTTGGAGTTATTGGCCTTGGCGCCGATGGTGGTCACTTCCCGGAGCATTTCCTGGGCGATGAAATCCAGTTTCTTGCCTGCCTCGTTGGGAAGCTTCATGGTCCGTTCGAATTCGGTAATATGTGACTTGAGCCGTTCGATTTCCTCGGTAACATCCGAGCGCTGGGCGAAGAGCATCACCTCGTTGGCCAGCCCCTGGCTGATGTTGTTATTATGGTCAACGGATGATAATATGTGGGACAGTCGTTCCTTGAGCGACTTTTCATAATGGGTTCGGACCTGCGGCGCCAGCGCCTGGATTTTATTGACCAACGCCGACATCTTGCGGATTATGGCCAAAAGCCCCTTGGCCAGCCGCTGGCTTTCGCGTTCGCGCATGGCCACCATATCCTGAAGCGCGGCTTTGACAACCCGTTCGGCGTTCAGCCACTGGCGCTTGGCATTGGAGACATCCTTGTCCGCCACTTCCAGCGCGCCGGGCAGCGATATGAGCGTTTCTATGGATATACCGCCGGACAGGCCTAATTCCTTCTGCAGCCGTTTCAGCTGGCGGTGGTAGTTCTTGAGCACTCCGGTCTGGATGTTAAGCTCCGGCTTTTCCTGGCGGCCTTCCCTGATGACCAGGTTGACCGACCCGCGCCGGATGTATTTTTTGATAAGTTCTTCGATATCCGCTTCGTAGATATTCAGGCTGGCCGGCAGATTTGTTTTAAGGTTGAAGAACCTGTGGTTAACCGAGCGTATTTCCGCCCTGATGATGACGCCGTCTTTTAACCGGGCCATCGCTTCGCCGTAACCGGTCATGCTCTTCATATTTATTTAAGTCCCCGTGACCCGGGTTTTACCGCCGGTATGCCCTGTTTGCAGAGAGGGCACTGGTCGGGTTTATATATCGGCGGGCTGACCCTGATAACGGCGTTATATTTATAACCCAGCACGTCAGCAGTTTTATCCGGCCGGCGGTCGACCAGGGAAATGATTCCCACGACCTTGCCGCCGTTTTTGGTAATCACGTCAACCACTTCCTTGACCGAGCCGCCGGTGGTGATGACATCCTCGCCGACCAGCACTTTTTCGCCCGGTTTGACCGCGAACCCGCGCCGGAGCGTCATCTGGTTATCGACCCGCTCCAGGTAGATGGCTCTGGCCTTGAGCGGCCGGGCCGCTTCGTAAGCCAGGACAATCCCGCCCAGGGCCGGGCCGGCCACCAGGCTGATGCCCTTATTCATCCAGGGTTGGACCAGCTTTTTGCACAGCTTGGCGCTGACGTCGGGTCGTTCCAGAATCCGGGAGCATTGGACGTAAGTATCGCTGTGGTTGCCTGATGTTAAAAGGAAATGTCCTTTCTGGACAGCCTCGAGCTTGGTGAACACCTTTTCGTCAGGACCTGTTTTAGGCATAAAATTACTCCGTAGTTGTCGCCGCGGATTTGGCGGCCGCTGTTTAGCTGCTAAATATTACCGGCCTGACGGAGCCGGAGGCTTGGGTGGCTCCGGTTTTTCAGGTTGCGGCGGAATATTGCTATCAGGTTTAGGCGGTTCCGGCGCCTTGGGCTCCGGTGGTTTTGTCACGGGCGGTTGAGGCGGTACCGGCGGCAGGGCCGGCGCTGTATTCGTGGGCGTTGCCGTAACCGGCTGTTCCGGTCCGGTGGCTGTGCTGGGTGCCTGCGGGGCGGTTGAGGACGATTCCGATGCCGGGGCTGCTTTGGGCGCGTCAGGTTTTATGATGCTCCGTCCGCTGCTTGAGGGAGGGGGCAGTTTATTGAGGACAATGGATAAGAGCAGGAAAACCACGGCCAGTCCGATGGTGATTTTGCTGGCCACCGAGATGGCCTTGACGCCCAGGAACGAATCGCTTCCGCCGCCCCCGAACGCGCCGGCCAGTCCGCTTTCGCTGTAGTGCGGCTGGACCAGGATGATGACGATTAAAAGAATGCTTACCAGAACGAACACACCCAGCAATAATCCTGTTAACATAATAATTTTCCTCTGCTTTACTGGTTAATATTTAATTATTTTGATGAACGATTCGGCGTTCAGGCTGGCCCCGCCGACCAACGCGCCGTTTATATCTGGCTGGGACATAAGTATTTTAGCGTTTTCCGCCTTGACGCTGCCGCCGTATATTATCTGTTTGGCCTGGGCCACTTCTTCGTTGGCGATATGGACCAACAGTTTTCTGATGAATAAATGGACCGCTTGCGCCTGTTCCGGCGTGGCGTTTTTGCCCGTGCCGATAGCCCAAACCGGTTCGTAAGCGATGACCACCCGATTGACGTCTTCGGGCGTCAGGTCATCCAGCCCTCTTTCCACCTGGAATCTGATAACCTTTTCCGTGATTTCATCCTGGCGTTCCTGGAGCGTTTCACCCACGCACATAATCGGCGTCAAGCCGGCCTTGAGCGCAGCTTTGACTTTCTTGTTAACCGTGTCGTCGTCTTCCTTGAAAACAGTCCGGCGTTCCGAATGGCCGATGATTACGTATTCACAGCCGATGTCCTTAAGCATCAAAGGTGAAATCTCGCCGGTAAACGCGCCTTTTTCCTGGAAATAAACGTTCTGGGCGCCCAGTTTGATGTTAGAACCGCTGATAAGCTCGCCCACCGCGGTCAGGTGCACATAAGGCGGGCAGACGCCGATATTGGTTTCTGACACGTCAGCCAGCCCCTCCCGGAGAGCGCTAACCAGGGATTTGGCTTCAGCCAGGGACGTTCCGGCCGGAGCCGTCAGCATTTTCCAGTTACCGACCATAAGTTTTCGTATAGTCATAGACCGCTAACTTAATTATATTAGTTGTAAATGTCAAGAAATTAGTGCCAGTAAGTTGCGGCGCCGCTATGGTCGCTGATTTCTTGACAATCTTTATTAATAAATTACTCTGTTTCGGATAATATATTAAAACTTAATTATAATGGAAGAGTTGAAAGGAGCCGGGTATGAAAAGGATTCTATGCGGCGCGTTGGTCGTTGTTTTCTCGGCAATAATTCTGGGTTGTTCCGGAGGAGCCGCGGTTCAGGCTCCGGCCGTTCAGCCGCCGGCAGTTCCTGGTTACGAATTTTACGACCGCGGCGCCAGCTCGCAGTCGGAAATTGAGGACATGATTGGTTCGGTCGCGGCTGGTTATATCATAGCCGATGGAAACGGTCCCAAATCGCTGCTGGTCAATTATATTTTCCGCAATAAATGCGCTTACTTCCCTTTGAGTGCTTCAGTCAACGGCGATTTTATCAAGGCTATCGAAGCCAACCCCAAGGTCTGTTTCGCGGTTGATAAATATAACCAGATGAACTGGTGGAGCGCCAACGTATTCGGCAATGCCGAAATCATCAGGGACCGGGCTCAGGTCGATGCCTGGCTGGCCGATTATGAAAAATCACTGGGCAAAGCCGGGTTCAATTATCCGGCCGAGTCTGACCTAGCTAACGCCGTAATCATCCGCGTCGTGCCCGAAACCGTCAGCGGCCGCAAGATGAACGACCCGAGTAATCCCAACTACGCGCCGCGCCTGCCCTGGATGAGCATCAGGCATAACAAAGGCAACGCCGACACCCAGGCCCGTCCGTTGCCTACGCCGGCGGATTCCAACACCCTGGCCCAGACTGTTTCTTTCACCAACGCCAAACCCGAAGTGGTTGAGTCCATTCTCAAAGGCGTGGGCGGCTGCAGGCTTAACATGCTTGACAGCGAATATCCTTATTCCATTCCCATGAGTGTTATGAGCTATAAGGATGGCAGGGTAATGCTGCATTCCAACAAGCAGGGGCAGAAAATGGACTGCCTGCGCAAGAACAATAAGGCCAGTCTTGATTACCAGTGGTTCTGGAACAAGTCCGCTTGGATAAGCCTTTGCCTGGAAGGCCATATCAACATCGCTGAAAAGCCAGAAGACATCGCCAAGGTGTTGGGTATGGATCCAGGGCCTATGTTCGAGAAGATGGCCCAGCGCATGTCCGTGCTGGAATTCGTTCCGGAACGGGTGTTTATCAGACAGATAGAAATTCCTGAGCCCTGGTATACCAGAATGCCCGGAACCAAGACGGAATAAGGCCGTGGGTTTTTGCCGCGCTTATACCAGTATCCGGTGATATATGTTCCCGCCTATAATCACCAGCAGAACCGTTACCAAAAACAGGATGCCCAGGTCCGCGCCGATGCCGTAATTACTGGGGCTATTGGTTAGCATCAGCGTCCTCAACGCGTCGACTTCATAAGTTAACGGGTTGGCAATGGCGACCACCTGCAGCCAGCCTGGCATTATCGATATCGGATAGATGGCATTGCTGGCAAAAAACAGCGGCATGGTCATCAGCTGGCCGATGCCCATAAACCGTTCCCGGGTTCGGACAAGGCAGGCGATGATGAGCGAGAAGGTGGCGAATATAGCCGCGCCCAGTACTACTGTGAGCATTACACCGGTCAAGGCCAGCGGATGGAAGTTGAGTTTGACTCCGAGAACCAGAGCCAGCAGGTAGATGATGATTGCCTGGCATAGTCCGCGGATGCCGGCCGAAAGCGCCTTGCCCAGCACCAGCGCCGAGCGGGGCGTGGGCGAGACCAGGAACTTGTGCACCAGCCCCAGGTCGCGGTCCAGGATGACCGCAATGCCGTAGAAGATGGCTACGAACAGCACGCTTTGGGCCAGGATGCCCGGAGCCAGGAATTCTATGTAACTGAGCCGACCGGTGGGGATGGCCCGGATACGGGTGAAGACGCTCCCGAAAACCACCAGCCACAACACCGGCTGGACCGCTCGCATGAGCAGTTCGCTCGGGTCGCGCCTGAGTTTGTAGACCTCGATTTCGGCGATGACCAGAGTCTTTTTGACGAATCCGGTGATTGAACCCAGCCAGTTAATTCTGGTCGGTGCCTTAGGCTCAACCCAGCCGCTTGGCTGTCCGCCTGGTTCTGGAGATATCACGATAGCTCCCTTCGCTTGTTAAAGCGCTTTTGGTATAATGGATGAACACATCGTTGAGTGAGGCGTTCTTTTTATCGATGGTAGATTTAAGCTCGGCCGGCGCGCCGATGGCCATAACCTTACCCAGGTGCATAATGGCTACCCGGTCGCAGAGTTCGTCGGCTTCTTCCATAAGGTGTGTGGTCAGAAATATGGTCGTGCCGTAATTATCGCGCAGTTCCCGGATATGTTTCCAGACCGTGTGGCGGGCTAGCGGGTCCAGCCCGACCGTCGGTTCGTCCAGGAACATCACCGGCGGCCGGTGAATCATCGACTGCGCGATTTCCAGCCGGCGAATCATGCCGCCTGAATATTTACGGACCAGCTTGTCGGCTACGTCGGATAGCCCCATAAACTCCAGCGAGGCATTGACCCGCGCTTTAATCTCAGCCCGGGGGATATCGTATAGCTTGGCGAAGAACATCAGGTTCTCATAGCCGGTCAGTGCGCCGTCGGTGGAAATCATCTGGGGTACATAGCCGATACTGCGCCGGACATCGGCCGCTTGGTTAGCGATGTCGAACCCGGCCACGCTGGCCCGGCCGGCGCTGGGCGCCAGCAGGGTAATCATCATCTTTATCAGTGTGGTCTTTCCGGCTCCGTTGGGGCCGAGCAGGCCGAAGACCTCTCCGGTGTCGACCGCGATGTTCATAGAGTCAACCGCCGTCAGCGTTCCGAAACGCCGGGTGATGCCGTCAGTTTCCAGAATATTCATAAGATGAAAATTTACCGCTGAATTGTCTAGTAGTCAAGTAAATGCAGTTGAGTTGTTCCGTCGCATCAATTACTTGACCGCGGTTATCGGAAAGATATAAAGAATACTCAAGGGGAGAATAAAGTTACAGAGTTTCTACTGGTACTTAGAAAGGATTATTTTATGACCAAAGGAAAAATGGTAATGGCAGCGGTGTCGATAGCGGTAGTGGCGGTTTTTGGCGTGGGCCGGTTATTTTCCGGTCCGGCCGCTTCGGAGGTAGTTCTCAATATCTACGGGCCGGGCGGGCCGCAGGCGCCGGTCCAGGAATGCGCCGATATCTTCGCCAAGGACAATAACATCAAGATAAAGGTCTCCGGCGGTTCCGATGATAAGTGGATAGAATCGGCTAAAAAAGACGCTGACATCATCTTCGGCGCGGCCGAGCATCAGCTCTACGAGTTCGTCCAGGAATTTCCCGGCCTGGTGGATGTAAAAACCAGGACGACATTGTATGTCCAGCCGGGCGGCATTCTGGTGCGCAAGGGTAATTCCAAGAAAATAACATCTGTTACCGACCTGGCCAAGGACGGTATCCGGATTATGGACGTGACCGGTGCCGGCCAGACGGCGCTCTGGGAAGACATAGCCGGGTTAAACGGCGTCATACCTCAGATACAGCGCAACATCGTGGTTTCTGTCAAGACCACCGGTGCGGCTATAGAACAGTGGCGGACCGTGCCCGAGTTGGACGCCTGGATAGCCTTTGAATCCTGGTCCTATCGGATTAAGGATACGTTCGAGGTGGTCAAGCTTCCGGAAGCCAGCCGGATTTATCGCGGCACGCCCATCGCGTTGACGACCATAAGCAAGAACCGCGAGATGGCCCAGAAGTTCCTGGAATTCCTCAAGACTGAGCCGGCCCACGCCATATTCCAGAAATACGGTTGGAAATAAGAGGGCCGTGGATGTGGAAATCATCTTATGGAATTAGGCCAAACCCTTTATGTCAAGGACCGTAAATCCTGGCGCGCCTGGCTGGTCAAGAACCATTGGACCAAGAAAGATATTTGGTTGGTTTATTACCGCAAGGAAACCGGCAAGCCCCGTATTCCGTATAATGACGCAGTTGAGGAAGCGCTTTGTTACGGCTGGATTGACAGCATCATCAAACACCTGGACTGCGAACGGTTCGTTCAGAGATTTTCTCCAAGGCGCAAGACCAGCGGGCTTTCGCAAGCCAATAAGGAGCGGGTGCGCCATCTGATTGCACGGCACAAGATGACCCGGGCCGGGCTGGATGCGCTGGCTCATGTCTTTGACCCGGCTAAGGATAAACCGAGACGGTTCACTATTCCCGAAGATATTCTTAAGCCGCTCAGGAAGAATAAACAGGCCTGGAGAAATTTCCGGGGGCTTCCGGCCGGATACCGGCGTATCCGCATCGCTTACATAGAAAGCCGCCGGCGACAGGGCCGAGAGGCGTTTCGGCGGAGCTTGCTGAACTTCATTAAAATGACCGCGCAGAATAAACGCTTTGGTCTTATAAAGGAGTCTCGGTGAAGAAAATCCTGGGAAAATTACGGCAGGAACTCAAGGTCTGCCGGTTAGTCTGGCAGGACAAGCGAACCCCCCGCGCGGCGAAATGGCTGTTGGGATTGGCGCTGGGATATGCCCTCAGCCCGATTGATCTGATTCCTGATTTTATTCCGGTGCTCGGCTATCTGGACGACCTGATTATCGTGCCGTTGTTGGTCTGGCTGGCCTTCCGGCTGGTGTCCAAAGAGGTTATTGTTGATTGCCGACGGCGCGCCGTGGAGGAAAAGAATAAAAAATGAGGTGTTGCAGTAAGGCCGGCCCTAAAAGCAGGCAAGACCCGATTAAAGCCCCGGATAAAACAATAATATGTTGGTGCAATAAAGTAACCAAAGGTGAAATCATCGACGCCATAAGGAAAGGTTCAAGAACCCTGGAAGATATCAAGAAAGCCACTGGCGCTAATGCCGGCAATAAATGCAAGACCACCAACCCCAAGGGCATTTGTTGCGCCGGCGACATAAAAATACTTTTGGAATATTGGGTTTCCCGGATGGCTGAGTAGTAGGGTTTGTAACACCATACCGTCACTACATACCGGTTTGTTTAACTGGCTTTAAGAGGCTATTCGCCCTGAATACTGTGGTATTCGGCTTGGATACCGTAGTATTCGTCTTGAATACCGTGGTATTCAGTTTGGATACAAGGGTATTCGGTCTTGATAGCTGTTGCTTTTGGCTTGATAGCAGTTGCTTTCAGCTTGATAGCTGTTGCTATCGGCTTGATAGCAGTTGCTTTCGACCTGATATCAGTTGATTTCGGCTTGAATTCAGTTGATTTCGGCTCGAATTCAGTTGATTTCGACCTGATATCAGTTGATTCCGGCTCGAATTCAGTTGATTTCGACTTGAATTCAGTTGATTTCGGCTTGAATTCAGTTGATTTCGGCTCGAATTCAGTTGATTTCGACTTGATATCAGTTGATTTCGACTTGAAACCAGTTGGTGGCGACCTGAAACCAGCTGGTCTCGACTCGAAACCAGTTGGTTTTGGCTTATTAATCACCACTAATAGCTAGATTAAGGGTATATTGAGTATGTCTCTACGCTGGCGCTACGGGAGGCTTCGCTCTAGTATATAGTAGGTAGTACTAAAGGTGGGGGGGGCGTTGGGCTACGTCTGGCGCCCGGGAATTATTCAACCAGCTTCTTGAAGTCTTCGTCTTCCCAAAGATCTTTGAAGTCGTTATCCTTTTTTGCAATTCCTTTATATTTGTTATTCAATCTTATCGCTTCAGACAGGTTTTTTAGCGATTCTGTTTTATTTTTCTCTATTCGGGCATAAGCACAGGCTCTGTTATACCAAGTAGGAGCATGCTTCGGGTCAAGTTCTATCGCCTTAGCCCAATCAGAAATAGCTCGGTCAAGGTTATTTTTATTGACGTAGGTATTACCACGAGAGTAGTAAGCTTCGGTAGAATTTGGTTTTAGTTCAATGACCTTCGTGTAATCGGTGATGGCTGAGTCAAAGATACCTTTCTTATCGTATGCAAAGCCACGGTTGTAGTAAGCGCTGGAATTACTGGGATCAAGTTCTATTGCCTTGGTGTAATCAGCTATAGCCAGGTCGTAATATTTTTTTTCCGAATAAGCATTGCCGCGGAGATGATACGTATCCGCATCATTTTGATCCAGTTCTATTGCCTTGGTGAAATCAACGATAGCCAGGTCAAAGTCACCTTTATCTTTATATATAATTCCACGGCCGTAATAGGCTTTGATATATTTGGAATCTATTTCTATTGCTTTAGTCCAATCAGCGATAGCCAGAAAAATCTCGCCTTTCTTTTTATATAGCAAGCCTCGGTTACTATAAGCCCCGGGATCTTTTGGATTCAGCTCTATTGCCTTGTTGTAATCGGCCATAGCTCGGTCAAGGTTTCCTTTACGGCTGTATGTAAAGCCGCGGTTGAAGTAGGCCTTGGCGTCTTTTGGGTCCAGTTCAATTAACTTGGTGAAATCAGCAATAGCCAGGTCGTAGTATTTTTTATCTGAATAGGCAACCCCTCGATAGTAGTAAGCATTGATATGTTTTGGGTCTATTTCTATTGCATCAGTGTAATCTTCTATAGCGCCCCGATAATCGCCCAGCGTTTCTTTGGCCATGCCCCGGGCTCTGTATGCGGTGGTATCTTTTGGGTTTAATTCTGTCGCCTTGGTAAAATCAGCTATAGCTTGGTAAAATTCTTTTCTATAATAGTAAACAAGTCCGCGTTTGTAGTAAGCCTCAGCGTACTTTGGGTTCATTTCTATTGCCTTGTTGTAATCGGCCATAGCCTGAACAGTATCTTTTTTACCAATATGGGCATTAGCACGATTGTAATAGGCCTCGGCAAAGTTTGGATTTAGCTCTATTGCCTTATCAAAATCAGTTATAGCGCTGGTAAACTTGTCATTTTTTAATTTTTCTAATCCGCTATCAAAATATGCCTTATAAGCCTTGATATCTTCGAGGGGTGGTTGTGAAGGAGGGTTGCCAGTGAGCTGTTCAGACGAGTTGATAAAGTAATAATTGGCCAGGATGACGGCCAGTATGAATATGCTTAAGCCCAAAAGCACCCACTTTAATTCTTTGGGGAACATATTGCTCATCATATATTTAATACGAAAACACTACTGAACTCGAAGATAACCCCATTCGCTTTGTTCGGGGATAAGACCCAACCCCGACGGAGTAGTCGGGATAAGACCCAGTACGTCGTATACTCCTACTGGCTCTAATACGTTGCTATGCTCCTAGTGGCTCTAATAAAGCTTGATTTGGAATAATGTCAATTTATTTAGTCGCAGAGATAAGAAACTACGAAAGCACTAAGGTACAAAGAAAAGGGTTCTTATTTAGTTCCGCTTTCGGGTTCGGAGGGCTTGGCCGGTTCAGCCGGTTTGTCCGGGCCGACGGTACCGCTTTCGGTAGCGTCTTTGGCGGGTTGCTCCGCGGCCTTGGTCGGTTCGGGTTCGGGCTCTTTGGGCAGGACCGGTAAGCCGCCTTTCTTTAGTGTGGACAGGTTCTCTTTGATGATTGTTTCGCAGGCCAGGCCTTTGTAGGTTTTCTGGAGTTCTTCGAGCTTGGCGGTGAGTTCTTTGGCGTCGCGGTCGTCTTCAGCCAGGCCGAGGTATTCCTTGACCAGCCGGTTATGCTCTTCCAGCCCTGATTTGTTTATTTCCTTGATTTTATTCTGGGCATTTTCTACGGCCGGGTAGCCCTGGTATTTGTCCGTGGCTATTTGCTGGTAGGCCTTGATGATGTCGGTTAGTTTTTTGTCTTTGGTTGATTCCAGTTTTTGGGCCTTTCCATAGCGGCTGTCCAGGTCGCTTTCGATGTCGGCGATTTTCTTGTCGCCGGAATCGATGGCGGCGGTGACTTTATTGGCGGCTACCGATTGGACTGGCGCCAGGTAGTTGCCGTAGCAGTCGATGATGGCCTGGGTGGTGTCATTGGCCAGCTTGTTCTTGGCGAAGAAGTCAGCCAGGTCGGGGTCGAGGATTTTTCCTTTGCTGTCGGTCTTGACGAAGACCTTGGCGAAGACGGCCCGGTCTTCGGAATAGGTCTTGAGGGTTTCGTCGTAGTTGGTGGGGAAGTCTTCTTTGTTGTCGAAGTAGAAATATACGTAAATGGCTTTTTTCTGGGTTCGGGCGGCGTAGAGTGCTGTGGGCAGTGCGGTGGCCTGCCAGTTGAGTTCGACCTCCTCGGATGGTGTGTCCTGGAGTTTTTTATTGGTCAGGAGCGGGTCGATAGTGGTAGTTTTGGGCGGCGTTTTAGTCGGAGCGGCCTGCTTAGCCGGGGCGGCTTGCTTGGCCGGGGCCTGTTGTGCCGGAGCGGCTGGTTGTTTAGCCGGAGCCGGCTGTTTGGCCGGCGTTTTCTGCCTGGCCGCGGCCAGGGTCAGTAATGAAATCGTAAACAAAGCGATGATGACGTAAAAATATCGTTTCATAGGTTGTTTCTCCTTGTATTATATATAACGTTTCCGGCAGCCTGTTTATTGCAGGGCTGTTGATTTTTAGGTGCCCTTGAGCAGGCGCATCCACAGGGCTTTGTCCAGCTCCGGGATGGCCTTGATTTTGATGACGGTCTGGTCAATGGGATAATCGACCCGGTAATGGGTGACGTTCTGTCCGTCGAAGGTGACGTAGCAGGCGCGCGGGTCGTGGTCGCGCGGCTGGCCGACCGAGCCGGCGTTGACGATGGTCTTGGTGCCGGCCAGGAGCGGATAGGCTTCGTATTGCTGCCATTCGGGATGTATCAGGTAGAAATCGTTGGTGCAGACATAGGGTATATGCGTATGCCCGAGGAATCCGATGTCGTCGACGGTCTCGAAGTTTTCGCGGAGGGCCTGCTTGGCGCTGTCGGTTAGTCCGAAGAGGTCGTCTTTTTTGATGACGTATTCGTCGACCACGCCGCGGGGCGAGCCGTGGGCGCAGATGATATTAAAATCGCTGTTGGGCAGGGTGAAGCGGTATTCGTATTGGAGTGTTTCGAAGAAGCGCTTGACCTTGGGGTGGTCGGCGGCCCGGTTGACGGTTTCCCTGGTCCAGGTGATGGCCCGGGCGGCTACGGGGTTGAAGTTGAGTTTATCCTTGAAGAGGGCTAGTTCGTGGTTGCCGTAGAGGTTGACGATTTTATTGTCCATGGCCATGATGATGCATTCGACCGGGTTGGGTCCGTAGCCGACCATATCGCCTAGCGAGACGATTTGGTTGATCTGGTTGCCGTGAGTGGTTTTGATGTGGTTGAGCACGGCGGCGAAGGCCTCGGCGTTGGAATGGATGTCAGAAATAATTACCTGGAGCATATATTTATAAACCGGCTTATGCCGTAATTTATTTCCAAACGTTCTTGAGGTACGACGGTATTTCGGACGCCTCGCGCGGGCCGACCATGACCTGCCATCCGGATTCGGCTTCGAGCTTACCGCTGAGCACCGACACGTAGCCGGGGATGATGAGTTTCTTGTGTTTGACTCTTTGGGCCACCTGGCTGTCATTGACGGCTTTGGCGATAATTTTCTCGTTGAATTTATCGGCCGAATAGGCGGTCAGCACCGACATACCTTCGGTATTGACGACTAATATGTAAGTGGGCACTTTGCTGGCCTCGATTTCGGGCTCGACGGTATAATATGTAAGGGAGAAATTGGTGGTGACTATGATCGGCGAGGCGTCGGTGACGGCCCCGACGGTATAAATCTTGGATTCTATCTGGATGGGCTTCTGCGGGTCGGTGTAAAGATTCTGGCGGATGGTGACGAGCGGGAGCATCTGCCAGAGGTTTTGGTTTTTAAGGATGACGATGCCGGCATATTTGGCGATGAAGGTGGCGGCGAAGAGCGATTCCTCGTGGGCGCCGGAGTTGTCGGGCGCGGCGACGATGACCGGGTAGCCCAGCGCGCGCAGGCTTTTCTTGATGGCCAGCCGGCGTATCTGGGTCAGGTCGCTGAGGAGGCGTTTGATATCGGTTGAGCCGGGATTGATGACCAGCTCTTTGATTCCGGCGGCGGAGATTTTGGCGGTCAGGTCGGCCAGTTCGTCCAGCCCGTTGGCGCTGAGCCCGAGCGGGCAATTATATTTCTTGGCGAGGTCGGCCATGGCCTGCCAGTTTTGGGAGTTGGCGCCGTAAAGCAGGGGTCGTCCTGAAGCGGTAATCTTGGCGGCGGCTTCCATAACCTGGGGATTAGTGCTGATAAGGACCAGGGGAAGGGTTGAGGCTCCGGAAGCGGCTTTGGCGGCCTGGGCGAAGGTGTCGGGATTATTGGATTTATCGCGCAGGGCAATCAGGTCGATGCGGACTTTTTTACCGACCCGGTCAAACTCCATGGACTGGATATGTTTGGCCTGATTGGCTATTTCGGCGGCCGGCTGGTTATCGGCGATTTCCACGGCGATACCGGTCGGATGATAAAATGTCTGTTCGTGCCGGAAGAGGACGGTTTCGTTGCCTATTTCCAGCTTGCGGTCGCCGGCGCCGATGGTGACCAGCTGGATAGGCGGAGCCGCGGCGCTGTCCAGGGCGGCCTTGGCCTGTTCCGAGACGTGCGGGCATTTGTCCAGCGATGTTTTCTTGCCGGCCAGCGCCATGGCAAATGCCAGGCAGGTGGGTACGCCGCATTCTTTGCAATTGGTCCGGGGCAGAAGTTTGTAGATATCCAGTCCGGTCAAGGCCATAAATACCTCCTAGATGATTTATTCCTGCATCATAACCGAAAGAGCAGGGCTGTCAATAAAAAACCGAACAAAATCACGCGTTGGATATAAACGATGTGAGTGAAAATGTTCAAATACTTGACAGGGTTGTCAAATTTGTTATAAAACCGGCTTGATATTTTAGTTTCGGAGTCGAATAAGCAAGTATGATATCAATAGAAAACCTGAGTAAGCATTTTGCCGGATTCGCCGCGGTGGACGGGATTTCGTTAGCGGTGGAGAAGGGCGACATCCTGGGTTTTCTGGGACCGAACGGCGCGGGCAAGACCACGACCATGCGGGTAATCACTTCATTCATTCCGCCGACATCGGGCCGGGTGACCATTTTCGGGCACGATGTGGTGCGTGATTCACTCAAGAGCCGTGCCTGTATTGGTTACCTGCCAGAAAGCGTGCCGTTCTATCCGGAACTGCGGGTGGGCGAATATCTGGAGTTCCGGGCCAGGCTAAAGGGCGTGCCGGCCAGGGAGCGGACCCAACGTCTTGAGCAGGTTATGGATAAATGCCGGATAAAGGACGTGGAGACAAAAATTATCGGTCACCTGTCCAAGGGCTACCGCCAGCGGGTGGGCATGGCCGACGCGATTATACACAATCCGCCGATATTAATTCTGGACGAGCCGACTATCGGGCTGGACCCGAACCAGATACGCCAGGTGCGTGACCTGATAAAGGAGCTGGGACAGGAACGGACAATCATCATTTCAACGCACATACTGCCCGAGGTGGAGATGATATGCAACCGGGTGGTAATAATAAATAAGGGCAAGATAGCGGCTTCGGATACATTAAGCAACCTGGTGCGCGATGCGGCCGGCCGGGGTAAGGTGTTGGCCGAGATAAAAGGGCCGAAGCTTGATGTTGAAAGCGCGCTCAGGCAGATTCCGGGCGTGACCGCGGTCGAGGCCAACGAGGTGGACGGCTGGAACCTGGTGGCCATCAGCGCCGGCGGGCAGGACATCCGGGAACTGGTTTACAAAACTGCGGCCGAGCATAAGTGGGTGATACGCGAGCTGGGCCGGAAACAGGAAACACTGGAAGAGCTGTTTGTTCGAATAACGGCACGGGAGCAGAATTGATATGCGCAACATCCTAACGTTGGTAAAGAAAGAACTGGCCCTGTATTTTTACTCGCCGCTGGCCTACGTGGTCATCTGCGCGTTCCTGTTCTTTTCGGGTTATTTCTTCTGGCTGATAACCCGCGACATCAGCGACGCCAATTCGCTGCGCTATGTGCTGGAGACGGTTGGGTTCATATCGCTGTTTTTCTCGCCGATGATAACCATGCGCTTGCTGGCCGAAGAAAAGCGTTCGGGTACGCTGGAGATGTTGATGACCGTGCCGGTGACCGAGACCCAGGTGGTGGTTTCCAAATACCTGTCGGCGCTGCTATTTTTCATATTTCTGAACCTGCCTACGATGGGCTACGTGGTTCTGCTGTACAAATGGGGTAACCCGGACGGTGGAGCGCTGATTGCCGGTTACGCCGGGCTATTCTGCCTGACCGGGATATTCCTGGCCATCGGGTTGTTCGTGTCGTCGTTCACCTCCAACCAGATTATCGCGGCGGTGATAACTTTCGTGATACTGCTGGTGGTCTGGGTTTTCGGTTGGCTAGGTAGTTCGGTTTCATCTCCTTGGAAGGAGATTTTCCAGTATATCGGGTTTTTTGACCATTATGAATCGTTCAGGAAGGGGCTGATAGACAGTCGCGACCTGGTTTATTGCCTGAGTTCGATAGTATTTTTTATGTTCCTGACCGTGCGTATGCTGGAAGCGCGGCGGTGGAGATAAACGGAAGTAAATAAAATGGAAGAGAAACAAGCGACAACAACAGGAATGACACCGACGTCCGGTAGCGACCAGGGCTGGGGCAGGAAACAGCGGGTCTGGACGGCGTTGAATGTGGTGGTGATGGTTATCATCGCCACGGCGATATTATTTGGGGTTAACTGGTGGTCATCGCGCCATTATGTCCGGTTTGATTTGACCTTCAAGCAGAATTATTCGCTTTCGGACAAGACCAAGAACATTCTCCGGAACCTCAAGGAGCCGGTGACGCTGTATACATTCTTCTTCGTATCGGACCGGGACACCGGCGAGATTCAGGCCAAGATAGCCGACCTTTTCGAGGAATACAAGATTTACGGCGGCAAGAACTTCATACTCGAGGAGCTAAAGCCGGCCCAGAGTCCTGAGATGGTCGAGATAATGAAGCAGAAGCTCAAGATGGAGACCCTGACGCCTAACGATATGATATTCCGGTGCGGCGACCGGCAGAAGAACATAAACGTGACAGAGACCTACGAGCGGGAACAGTCCAGTCCTTACGGCGAACCTGGGCGGATAAAGACCTTTAAGGGCGAAGAGTCAATCACCGCGGCGATATTGAGCGTGACCCAATCTCGCCGGCCGACGGTTTATTTCACTACCGGCCACAAGGAACCGGACATCGACAACCCTTATCCGGAGAACTTCGCAACCATTAACGCCCATATCAAGAGGGAAAATATAGATACCAAGGCGTTAAAACTGCTGGATAAAACCGAGGTGCCGGCTGATTGCGACTTGCTGGTAATCGCTTCGCCGCAGGAACGGTTCACGGCGGCCGAGCAGCAGATGTTTAACAGCTATCTTCAAAAGGGCGGCCGGGCTATTGTCCTGCTCGACCCGGTGATGGACAGCGGGCTTGATGGAGTGCTCAAGGAATGGGGCGTTAAGTTGGGGGATGGCGTAATATTCGACACCGATCAATGCGTGCTATTGTTCGGCGGAATGAAGGAACCGTCCTGTATCATAGCCAACACCTTTGGAAACCATACGGTCACCAGTCGGATGGGTGACCAGGATGCCGGCGTATTTATCATGACACGTCCGGTGGAGTTGGAATCCGGCGCGGCCGGCGGAATAGAACTGGTCAAGACAGGACCGAACTCCTGGGTAGAGATGGATTTGGAAGGCCTGTCCAAGCGCAAAGCGCCCAAGTTCGACAAGGATATCGATCGTAAAGGCCCGGTCAGCGTGGCCGTGGCCATCACCAGAGAAGTGGCCGGCCAGGCGGCGGTGGAACAGTCGGCCAAGAAGGAAACCCGGCTGGTGGTCATTGGCGATTCGGATCACCTTAAGAATAAGTTCATCTCGGGCGACAGCCCGCTTTATATGGGCAAGATAGACATCTTCATGAATTCGCTCCGCTGGATGCTGGGCAACGAAGTGATGATTTCCATCGAGCCCAAAAAGGCAGAAAGCACCAAGATAGAAATGACCTCAGGACGGGCTAGTTTCCTGTTCTGGTTCAGCGTGGTGATACTGCCCCTGCTCGGCGCCGCCCTGGGCATATTTATGTGGGTAATGAGGCGGAGCTGAAGAACATCAAGATAAAGATATCGGAGAATAAAATATGAACAAAAAGACTACCGTCATAATGCTTATCCTGGCCGTAATTCTGGGGGCTTATCTTTACTTCTTTGAACGGAAACTGCCGACCACGGACGAGTTTACCCGGATGGAAAAGAAGATTCTGACCATCAATCCCAAGGATGTTTCCAAGATAGAGATAAACAAAGACGGCTCCAAGGAACCGATTATCTGCATCAAGAAAGAGGTCGATTACTGGCAGATGAGCCAGCCGGTCAGCACCCGGGCCGACCATACTATCATTGATGACATTACCAAGGATATTCCCGAGTTGGAGAAGAAGGCGGTCATCACTTCGACCAATTACGCCGAATACGGGCTGGACAAGCCGCGGATGATGGCCACATTCACCATCAAGGACAAACGCTGCCAGTTTAACATTGGCAAAGAAGCGCCAATGGACCTGGGGACTTACATACAATTGGTATTATTGGATGAGCCCTCCGGAAAAAAACAGAGCGATATTATGCTGATAGCCAAGTCCTTCTACGAAAAGCTCAATAAGTCATTATTCGATTTCCGTTATAAGAAGATATTCGACGCCGACGCTTATCAGATTGACAGGATTCAGTTTAAGTACGCAGACGGAGGCGAGATAGAAATAGCCAAGTCAGGCGACAGCTGGAATCTGGTCAAGCCGGTGGCGGACCGTTGCGACAAGACCAAGGTTCAGGACATCATTAATGCTATTAATGACATCAGGATATCCTCGTTCGAGGAAGACAACGTTACTGATTTTCCCAGGTACGGCCTGATGCCGCCGGAGTTGATGATGACGGTTTCCAGCCCCAATTCCAAAAGCGACAAGTTGCCGGCAAACTCCGAGGTCCTGCTCATCGGCAAGAAGCATACCACCGATACGACTAAGTTCTACGGCATGCGCCAGAGCGTGCCGACGGTGTTTACCATCGAAACGACCCTGGGCAACCGGCTGATGGCTAATTCCACCGAACTGCGCAACCACAAGGTCTTTGAGATGAACAACGAGAAGGTATCCAAGTTCGTACTGAAGCAAGGCGCTAATGTCATCTTCGACGCCGAAAAGGACAAGGATCAATGGAAGTTCATCCAGCCCAAGGCCGAGTTCAATCCGGACGCAGTCAAGGATTTCGTGGAGAAGCTCAACGAAGTCAATATTGAAACGTTTATCGACCAGCCCGGAACCGAGCCGGCGTTGTTATTTGCCCAGGCTGAACAGTTCCGCGGGCTGGTATTGACTTATAAAGACGATTTAGGCGAGTCGACGGTGCGGTTGGGATTGGGCTCCAGCCCGAAATACGTTTACCTGAAACATGACGGCGAATCCAGGATAGCCGGGGCGGACAAGGCCATATATGAATATCTAAAGAGAGGGTCTATCAACCTGCGCAAGCGGAACCTGATAAATATCCAGCCGGACAGGGTCAAAAACCTGGTCATAGAGGAATCCGGCAAGGCCAAGCTGGTTTACGTCCAGGAAAAGCTCCAGGAATGGTCGGTGATGACGGCGTCGGGCGTGGGCAAGGTGGGAAACCCCGAGGCTATCAACGGTCTGAGGAACGAGATTTGTTATTTAGCCGCGGCTGACTTCGCGGCTGACCACTCGGATTCTTTATCACCGTTCGGGTTGGATAAACCCAGCGCGGTTATAACGATGGAATATGAAAAGGACGACAAATCAGCGGCCCAGAGCGTGCTCAAGATAGGCAAAAAGGCCGACAACGGCAACTACTATAGCATGCTCGATAATGAGCCGGTGATATTCTACCTCAACGCCGCGGTGATGGACCGAATTAGGTCCGTAGCCGGCGCGCCGCCCGAACAGCCCCAAAATCCCGCGCCTAAACAGCCGGATAATAAATAGTCGTTCATAATCTCATTTTCTTGACAGCCTTATCACGTCTTGGTATGAATGCTGTTCCGGTTCCGACTCGGAATCGTGGTTTAGCACACAGAGACCGAATACGAGGCTTCTATCATGGACTTGCGGTTAAAAGAAGAGCAGCTGATGGTACAAAAGGTTGCTCGTGAATTTGCCGAAAATGAGGTCAAGCCGATTGCCGCAGAACTTGACCGGACGCATCGTTTTCCCGCCGAACTTATCAAGCGACTTGCCGAACTGGGTTTTATGGGCATTCCTTTCCCGGAACAATACGGCGGCGCCGGGATGGATTACCTTACATATTCATTGGTGATTGAAGAGCTGGCCGTGGCCTGCGCCTCGACGGCGGTCATAGTTTCGGCCCATACATCTCTTTGCTGCGATCCGATATACAATAACGGCACCGAAGACCAGAAGATGCGTTTCCTGAAACCGCTGGCCAGCGGGCAGAAAATCGGATGCCTGGGCATGACCGAGCCGTCAGCCGGTTCGGATGCGGCCAACATCAAGACCAATGCCGTCAAGGACGGCCAGAACTGGGTTATCAACGGTACCAAGAACTTCATCACCAACGGCGGCCAGGCTGATATAGCCGTAATCACCGCCATGACCGATAGGTCGCAGGGGCACAAAGGCATCAGCGCGTTCGTAGTCGAGAAAGGCACGCCCGGATTCAAGGTGGGCAAACAGGAGGAAAAACTGGGCATCAACGCCTCATCCACCACCGAGTTGGTTTTTGAGGACTGCCGGATACCCGAAGCCAACCTGCTGGGCCAGCTGGGGCAGGGGTTCAGGATTGCGCTGCAGACCCTGGACGGCGGACGCATCGGAATAGCCTCGCAGGCGCTGGGCATCGCCCGGGCCGCGTTGGAGGCATCAATCAAATACGCCAAAGAACGCAAGCAGTTTAACCAGCCGCTGGCCGGATTCCAGGCCATCCAGTGGATGCTGGCCGATATGGCCACGAACCTGGACGCCGCCCGATTGCTGACTCACCGGGCCGCAACGCTCAAGGACGCCAAGCAAAGATATTCCAACGAAGCCGCCATGGCCAAGTTGTTTGCCTCGGAAACCGCCACCATGGTTACCCATAAAGGCATCCAGATACACGGCGGTTACGGATACACCAAGGATTACCCGATGGAGCGGTTCTACCGCGATGCGCGGATAACCGAGATATACGAAGGCACTTCTGAAATCCAGCGTCTGGTGATATCCAGCAATTTAGTGAAGTAATTAGATACGGAGGGGTAGTTATGGCCGGAGTCAGCATATATCTTAACGGGAAATTTTATACGGACCGTGACCAGGCGACTGTTTCTGTCTACGATCACGGGTTCCTTTACGGCGACGGCATATTTGAAGGCATCAGGGTTTATAACGGGCGGGTGTTCAAGCTGGAAGAGCACATCAAAAGGTTATACCTCTCAGCTAGATCAATATTGCTGAAGATACCCATACCTCAGGAAAAGATGCGCCAGTTGGTGGTGGAAACCTGCCACCGTTCCGGGTTGAAGGATATCTATATCCGGCTGGTGGTCAGCCGTGGTAAGGGTGATTTCGGGCTGGACCCGAGGAAATGCCCGGTTCCGACCATTTTGATTATGGCCGACAAGATAGCGCTTTACCCGCCGGAGAAATACAAGCAAGGCCTGAAAGTGATGACCTCGTCTATCCGGCGCAACCGGCCGGACACGGTCAATTCACAGGTTAAATCGCTTAACTACCTCAATAATATCATGGCCAAGATAGAGACCTTTAAATACGGCGCGGACGAGGCCATCATGCTTAATGATGAAGGCTATGTTTCCGAGGCGACGGCTGACAACATCTTTATCCTCAAGAACGGCAAGCTCTATACGCCGCCGGCCTACTTAGGCATACTTGAAGGCATTACCCGTGCCACGGTTATGGAAATCGCCGCCAAGATGGGTTATGAAACCATTGAGACCCCGTTTACGGTGCATGATATTTATACGTCAGACGAATGTTTCCTGACCGGTACCGGAGCAGAACTGATCCCGGTTATAGAAATAGATGAACGTTCGGTGGGCGACGGCAAGCCGGGCAAGCATTTCCTGAAACTAATGACGGCTTACCAGAAGATGACGCACAGCCAGGGGACGCCGGTTTATAAATGAGTTATGAGCAAGGTGTTGGAAATAATTAAGAAGCGCCGAAGCATCAGGTCATTCAAAGACACAACCATTCCGCAAGCAGTTATTGACAAGCTGGTTGAGGCGATTATCTGGGCGCCCAGCGCCGGTAATCTCCAGAGCCGCAAGTTTTTCTTCGTGTATGATGACAAGGTCAAGGCTGAACTGGTCAGGGCGGCTTATGACCAGAAGTTTCTTGGCCAGGCCCCGTTGGTCGTGGTTGGTTGCGCCGACCTGACCCGAGCCAGCTCGCGTTATGAACAGCGAGGTATGACGCTCTATGCGCCTCAGGATGTGGCGGCCAGCGTCCAGAACCTGATGCTTGTTGCTACTGAGGAGGGGTTAGGAACGGTTTGGGTCGGAGCCTTTGATGAAGCCGAAGCGTCCAAAGTATTGAAACTGCCTGAAACACTCCGGCCTGTGGTTATGGTCCCGGTGGGCTATCCGGCCAAAACGCCCAACGTGGTCAACCGCCGGCCGATTAATGAATTGATAGAGGAAGTAAAATAATCCTGCACTTATTTTATGTAAGTAGCAGTGCGATTTATCGCACCAATAAAATAAGTGTAGGATCTAAGATTCTGTAACGTGTCGCTTGTAGCGCCACTAACAGGAATCTAAGAGGAGGAAAAAAATATGAACGTATTAGTAACCGACAAGATTGACATGGCGGCAATCGATAAGATGAAGAGCGCCGGTCTGAGCGTTGATGCCAAGTTCGGTATTGCGCCGGAGGAACTGGTAAAGATTATCGGCAATTATAACGTTTTAGTTGTTCGCTCGGCCACCAAAGTGACCAAGGACGTGATTGACAGCGGCAAGAACCTGAAGCTGGTGGTTCGGGGTGGCGTGGGGATGGACAACATCGATGCCGCAGCGGCCAAGGCAGCCAACATCAAGGTGGAAAATACGCCCGAGGCAAGCTCAGTCTCGGTGGCCGAACTGGCTATCGGCATGATGTTATCGTTGATTCGCAAGATCGCTATTGCCGACAGCACCATGAAGCAGGGTAAGTGGGAGAAGAAAACGCTCGAAGGCGTCGAGCTCTACAAGAAGACTCTTGGATTAATCGGTATCGGCCGGATTGGCTACGAAGTGGCCAAGCGGGCGGTTGCATTCGGAATGGATATTGTTGCTTACGATCCGTACCTCAAGCCAGTGCCGGATTATATCACTAAACTGGGCGTTAAGATGTTATCTCTGGACGAGGTGCTTAAAAATTCCGATTATATTTCGCTGCATCTGCCAATGACTCCGGAAAGCAAGAACATGCTCAACGCCGGCGCATTCGCCAAAATGAAACAGGGTGTGCGCATCGTTAACTGCGCCCGGGGTGGCATCATTAATGAAAATGACCTGGCCGAAGCCATCAAGTCCGGTAAGGTCGGCGGCGCGGCCATTGACGTGTACGAAAAAGAACCGGCGGCTCCGGATAATCCGCTGCGCGGACTGGGCGATAAGGTAGTTCTGACCCCGCACCTGGGCGCTTCGTCATCAGAAGGCCAGGCCCGGGTCGGCGACGCCGTGGCTGATAAGCTCATCGCCTACGCTAAAAAATAGTATGTTTGATATTGAAATAGATATTGAAAAGGTAGACAAAGACATCGCCCTGATGACATTACGCGGTTCCCTGGACAGCACTACGGATGATAAATTATCAGAAGCGCTGAATAAGTTAATCAAGGATAATGTTTACAGGTTCGTAATTGATTTGTCCGGCGTCAGCTATATCGGCAGTCCGGGCATCGGCGTTTTTATCAGCGTGATTGATATTCTTCAGTCAAACAAGGGGACGATAGTGTTTATCTATCCCAAGCCCAATGTCAAGGCGACCTTTAAGATGTTCAAACTTTCGGCGTTCTACAGCATTGCCAAGGATAAAGAAACGGCTGTTAAGGAACTAAAGGCGCTGTGTAAATAGAAAGGCGTTAACTATGGCAAAGGTTTTTCCGTTCCGGGGCGTGATTTACAATAAGGCCAAGGTCAAGGATTACGGCAACGTCCTGACTCAGCCTTATGATAAGATTGACGATAAGATGCAGGCCGGTTATTACAAAAAGAATCCGTTCAATCTTATCAGGATAACCAAGGGTAAGGATATGGCCGGCGATAATGATGCCAATAATAAGTACACCCGGGCCGGTCAGTTCTTCAGGGATTGGTTGGGCAAGGGCGTGCTGGTTCAGGACAAGAAACCGGCTATTTACGCCTATTACCAGGAATTCATCCCTTACGGTCAGCCCAACACTTCGGCCAAAGTTCGCAAGGGATTTATCGCACTGGGCAAACTGGTTGAGTTCGGCAAGGGCGTGCATGCCCACGAGAGAACGCTTCTCAAGCCCAAGATGGACCGTTTGAACACCATGCGCCAGGTACACGGCTCGACCGGGCAGATATTCATGCTTTATTCCGACCCGGCTCTGACCATCAACAAGGTTATGGACAAGGTTGCCTTAAAGCGCGCGGCCGATGTGGTAGCCAAAGACGAATACGGCGTCTATCATAAGATTTGGAAAATCACCGACCCGAAACTGGTCAACCAGATAGTCAAAGCCATGGCCGCCAAGGATATTTTTATCGCGGATGGCCATCACCGCTATGAAACTGCGCTCAACTACCGTACCGAGATGAAGGCCAAAGGCCTGAGATGCACGGGCAAGCCCGCAGGCAGTCCCGCACTTATGTGGGGTAACGAGTCCTACGACAACCGGATGATGACCTTCGTCAATATGAAGGACGAAGGCTTGCTCATCCTGCCCACGCACCGGATGATATTCGGGCTGAAGAACTTCTCACCGGCCGGTTTTATCAAGAAGTTGGATAAATACTTCTGGATTAACGAGTACCCATTTAAGTCCGGTAAAGATGAGAAGCCCGCCCGACAGGAGCTTCTGGAAGACCTGCGCATCACCGGGTTCTCGGCCCACGCGCTTGGCCTGGCCATCAAGGGTGTCAAGAAGCATTATATGCTTACCCTTAAGGACGAAAAGATTATGGACCGGATGATTAAGGAGAAATCCTCGCCGGCTCTGAAGCACCTGGACGTTAATGTCCTGCACCAGTTGGTGCTCTGGAAGATGCTGGGCATCACTAAGGAACGGGTAGCCGAAGGCGAATTCGTCAACTACGTCCGCTCTGCCGATGAAGCCGTGGAACTGGCCAACAAAGGAAAGTTCCAGATGGCTTTTATCCTGAACCCGACCAAGATATCAGAGCTGGAAAACGTCTCGGTCAAGAACGAACGGATGCCCCAGAAATCGACAGACTTCTATCCCAAGCTGATGAGTGGGATAGTGATAAGTAAGATTAATTACTCGAAATAGCAGTAAGTGGATTAAACGGATTCCCGCCTTGGGCGGGTCAGCCTCTAGCTGAAAGCTGATTTGATTCTCAGCTTTATCTGCTCAATCAGCTTACTAAAATAGGAGGTGCATATGCACAAGAAACTGTTCATACCCGGACCGGTAGAGGTTTATCCGGACATTCTCAAGGCCATGGGCACGCCGATGATAGGGCATCGGACCAAGGAATACACGACCATGCACGGGGAAATCAAGAGCAAGCTCCAGCAGCTGCTCTATACCAAGAACACGATATACCTGGTGACCTCGTCCGGCACCGGCATAATGGAAGCTTGCTCCCGGAATCTGGTCAACAAGCGGGCCGCTCATTTCGTCTGCGGCGAGTTCGGCGAGCGCTGGTTTGAAATTTCCGTGGCCAACGGCAAAGAAGCCGACAAGTTCTCGGTAGACCTGGGCAAAGCTATCAAGCCTGATATGGTGGATAAAGCACTGGCCACCGGCAAGTATGACACTGTATTTATTACCCACAACGAGACCTCGGTCGGCGTGATGAACCCGTTAAAGGAAATCGCCGCAGTGGTCAAGAAGTATCCCGAAGTGGTTTTCTGCGTCGATGCGGTCAGCTCCATGGCCGGCGCCAAGATAGAGGTCGATGCCTGCGGTATCGACGTTTGCCTGGCCAGCACCCAGAAGGGTTTCGCCCTGCCGCCGGGATTCGCCGTCTGCGCCATAAGCAAAAAGGCGCTGGAACGCACCAAGCAGGTCAAGAACCGCGGTTACTACTTTGACTTCCTGGTATTTGATCAGTTCGATTCCAAGAACCAGACCCCGACCACACCGTCCGTCTCGCATATGTTCGCGTTGAACGCCCAGCTGGATAAGATTCTCAAGGAAGGGCTGGACAACCATTTTGACCGGACCAAACAGCTGGCTGATACCTGCCGCGCCTGGGTCATCAAGAGCGGGTTCAAGCTCTTCACCGAGCCCGGTTACGAATCCGTGACAATGACCACGGCCGAGAATACCAAGAACGTGGATATTGCCAAACTCAACGAAGAGCTGGGCAAGAAGGGCTTTATGATATCGGCCGGCTACGGTAAACTGAAGGATAGGTCATTCCGCATCGCACATATGGGCGAGACCACGGTAGCCGAGTTGAAGGAACTCCTGACCACTATAGACGGGATAATTCCAAGCCTGCCACAGGCACCAGCTCCGGCACCGGCTATGGCCAAGAAGTAAAACACAACGCATAGGAACTGATTAAGGGGCGCCCTTTCCGGAGCGCCCCTTTTTATTTGGGGCATTTCTGAGGAAAACCTACCGTTTACTGCCCGTCCGTTCAGATGGGGATATAAAAAGGCACGCCTGGGGAATAAAATTTATGGTTTTTAGAGGCCGAATCGCATTTTCCCTATTCTGCCGGGGGTAGAGTCTTTGACATCAGGGGGTGGACTGTCAGAAACAAGGGGGTGGACTGTTGGTCGGTAGAGGGTAGAGTGTCGGCAAGTAGGGGGTAGACGGTTGGAACCAAGGGGGTAGAGTGTAGGTAATTAGGGGGTGGATTGTTAGCAACAGGGGGGTAAAGTGTCGGTAATCAGGGTGTAGATTGTCGGTAATTGGGGTGTAGAGTGTCGGTAACTTGGGTGTGGAGTGTCGGACATCATCCCCCCGTCGGTCGGAACCTACTCCCCCCTTCCGCAGTTAATGAGGGTGTAGGGGTAGGGTACCACCCTAGTTCTGGGCAGTTTTGTGCGGAAGACATCATCTGAAGGGGGCAAAATAGGGTATGACTGAGGTGTAAAATGGGCATATACGGCGGCTATTTTGCACCTTTGATTAACCCATCTATGCCTGACTTACGATATATGGAAACCCAGTTTTTGATACTACGGTAAGAGACCTTTTTCAACAATTCCTGGATTTCCTGATACGTATTGCTCTGGTCGGAGAAGTATATGACCTGGAGCCGTCGTCGTTCCCTTAACTTGCTGGCTATGGCCAGGCGGTGTAATTCTTCTTTTATCCTTTTTCGCTCCGGGTCGGTCAGTTTGATGAATACATGCGGATACGGCATATAAGGTTCTTATACACTGAATTATTCAGGAATCAAGAAAAGTGAATGGATTGATGCATTACTCTTGACTTGGTGTTCGGTGATGATAGTATTACCGGCTAAGCGATACGAGATAGGGGATACGCGCATCGCGAATCGGGTGTTTTTTATATATAGGAGGATTTTATGAAGAAATACAGGTTGGTTATATGGGCGGGCTGTTTGATAACAGCGGCAGGAATGCTTGTCAGTTGCGATAAGGAAAAACAGGCCAGGGAACCTGTTAAGCAGGAAGTGATTCAACAATCAGCGCCGGTTGAGCCGATACTCGGGCCGGTGGAGCTGACGTATCTCAGGGACGCCCTGAGATGCATCAAGATGACGCCTCAGGACCTGCTCTATAAAAAGAATACCGACCCCGGAATGCCTTACAGGCTCAAGGCCATAGACCGCCTGATGGCTAACCCGCTTGACGTTCCGTTCTATACCGATGATTTGGCACGGAAGTTATCAAGCCCAAATCAGCGGTTAGAAACTTTTGTAACGAGTATGGTCAAGGAGATTGATATGGATTTTGATGTGCCTGTATTTGCGCAACGACTTACTGATGAGCAGGCATATTCTTTGATGGTGATGAAGGGTACTAATAAATATGAACAAGTTAAGAATCTTCCTGCGGATATCAAAGCTCCGGTATCAGCTTTATTAGGTTATATGTCTAAAACTTCTGATGAGTTTAAGAGGATATTTGCCAATTTGTCAGATGAGGGTAAGAAGAATTTGCAAGAACACGGTGATAGTTTTGATGTCTATCAGGAATACGAATCTATTTCCCAAACATATCTTATGGGAGCATCTATTTTTATGGCCGGAGCAGTTGATGTTACCATACCTAAATTTAAATCTATTAAGCCCGTAGTGGGTGTTTCGCCCCAAGAGTTTAGTCTGGATGACTCTAAGGTCAAGGGCAATATCTTATTCTATGCCAATACTGAAGTAGGAGAGGTGATTGTGGGTGGTTCAGGCCCGAATGAATACCACGCGGATTTCTCGCTTATCATAGACCTAGGCGGGGACGACCTTTACACCTGTCGGGCTGGAGGCACGGACGGACGGACCCAACCGCCCGTTGCTGTCTGCATAGATCTGGGCGGCAATAACCGGTTCATAGCCCGGATGTCCGCCGAAGGCGGATCCGCCTCTGGCGGAAAGGAAAATCAACCCAAGGATGAATCAGATAAATTGGAACCGGGTAATGACCGGATTGCCTTCTGCCAGGGCAGCGCTCTGGCCGGCATAGGCATTCTGGTGGTTGATGGCGATGGTAATAATACTTTTACAGCAGGTGATTGGTCCCAGGGCGCGGCCCACTTAGGCGTGGGTGTTCTGCTCAGGACCGGCAAAGGCAATGACACATATAAAGGCTTGGATACCTGCCAGGGCGCGGCGTCGTTCGGCATCGGCGCGCTGATAGACGACTCCGGCGACGATAAATACTCGGCCACCTTCGGCGCCCAGGGATTCGGCGGCCCGGCCGGCATCGGGCTGGTTCTGGACCGTTCCGGCAATGATAACTATTACGCCGGCGGCAGATACGAGGACTATCCCCAGCGTCCGCGCGGTTCGTTCATCGCCATGTCTCAGGGATTCGGATACGGCATCAGACCGGGCTGTTCCGGCGGCATCGGGATCCTGCTGGATAACGCCGGGGACGATTCATACTTTTTGGATAATCAGTTCGGGCTGGGCGGCAGTTACTGGTTCGGATTAGGGATTCTGGTGGATGACGCCGGCAACGATACCTACAAGACCGGTGTTAATCCGCCTAAGCTGACTGAGGAACAAGCCAAGAAGGCGGCCGAAAAGAAGGAATACCTGGGCGGCGACTACGACGGCTACACCATGGGCGCGGCCATACACCTGGCCGCGGCCTGCATGATAGACCGCACTGGTGATGACAAGTATTACGGACACAAGATAGGTCCGGCTGTGGGCTGGGACTTTTCGCCGGCCTGGCTGATAGACGGCGGCGGCACGGATTTATTCAACACAAGTCGGGACTGGAACCGCCTGGCGGCCGGTAACCAGAACGGCTGCGGATTTCTGCTCAAGAAATCCGGTTCAGCTCGGTTCGAGGGCTACAGCGTACCCAGTTCCTATGCGGACCGCGACTGCGGCGGCATTGGTATACTGCTTAATCTGGGCAAGGGCGAATACGATACGGTTATGCCTAAGCAAATGACGCCGGGCGCCTGGTACAGCGGCCGGAGCTTTGACAATGCCACCTCCTGGTGCGCCGGCATAGACGGTCCGGTGTTTGAGAAGGAGCGGGAAAAGATGCCGGAATCGCTGCTGGCCAACTGGCCCAGGCGCGAGTTTCCGCCGGTTATCAAGCCAGCCGAAGATAAAAAAGCAGCCACTGAAGAGGTGCCGCCTGTTTTACCAAACATACATACGGCAGAGTTGACAGCCATCCGGGCCCGGAGCGCCGAATACGGTGACGGTGATCAGGAGGTTATAAAGCAACTTGATGTTTTGTCCGCTACAGACCCGGCTGAGCCGGAAATTATTTATGAACAAGCCACATTCTGGGCTCCGATGGATCCGGCCAAGGCTTTGGGTTGCCTGAGCCAGGCCGCCCAAAATGGATATGCCAATGCGGCTATGCTTCGGGATGATAACCGGCTGAGCAACATTAAATCACTGCCCGGCTACAAGGCCGTGGAGGAGCAGGTCAAGGTTAATACCCTGACGCCTGAAGAGATGGACAAGCTTTGGCAGGAATGTGTCAAGGAGCAGGGCGCGCACTGGGACAAATCCAGCGTGGCGCGGGACAGGTTCCGGAAACTGGGCCGGCCCGGACTCTATTACGCCATTCCTAAGCTGATAACCAGCGATAGTTACGCATACCAGTGGGCGTCTGATTTTATCACCGGACAGGGCAAGGCGGCCGTACCGGTTCTGATGAACTGCCTGAAGTCGGCCAACGAACCATTGCGCAATACGGCCATGGCATTACTGGGGCAGATAGGCGACCAGCGGGCCACCGAGGCGATTATTCCGTTGCTCCAGAACAAGGATATCGTCAACAACGTCTGCCGGGTGCTGGGAACATTGAAAGACCCCAAGGCCGTGCCGGCTATGTTAGAGGTGGTCAAGCTCAAGGATTTCTCCGAGAACGAGTGGATGCGGAAGAACTTTGCTGTGGCGCTGGGCAGAATCGGCGATGCCCGGGCCGTGACGGAACTGGTTAAACTGCTGGACGACCCGTATTTTTGGGTGCGTTACCCGGCCGAGCTATCCCTGATACAGATAGGCGAGCCGTCGGTCAAACCGCTTCTGGAAGTAGTTAAGCAGAATAAATTCCCGGCCTCGGCCCACGCCATAGAGGCGCTGGGGAGAATCAATGATATTGTAGCTATTAATGAAGAACTTACTAATCAACTTTCTAATAAAGATTGGGCAATGAGAGGGTTTGCTGTAGAAGCGGCGGGGGAACTTATGTATGCCAGGATTGATACTATGCGCAATGGCGGAATGAAATCTATTCAAAGCGGCTTATTAAGTAGATTGTATAAAATGAAAGAAACTGAGACTCATCCTTTTGTTAAAGGAAAGATAGCCTGGGCTATTGAGCGCATCAATAATCCGCCTAAGAAAGAGGAGAAGAAGTAGCGCTTTAACCACAAAGGACACAAAGGTCACGAAGAAAGAAAATACCATATTTCCTTTGTGCTTTTTGTGAACTTTGTGGTGAGATATTATGTCTAAAAAAGTAGTTGTGGCTATGAGTGGAGGAGTTGATTCCAGCGTGGCCGCTTATCTGCTTAAGGAACAGGGTTACGATGTAACAGGTTTATTCATGAGCCTGGGCACTTGTTTGGAGAAGATGGCGCCCAAGCGTAAGGCTTGTTGCAGTATTTTTGACGCCCAGGACGCTCGTAAAGTGGCCGATAAGCTGGATATCAAGTTTTCTATTCTGGACTTCAAGCAGGATTTTGAGGAATTAATAAGGTATTTCGTGGATGAATACGACCGCGG
Source organism: Candidatus Brocadiia bacterium (assembly GCA_041658285.1). Lineage (NCBI taxonomy): Bacteria > Pseudomonadati > Planctomycetota > Candidatus Brocadiia > Candidatus Brocadiia bacterium. Next base: position 405,175 of record JBBAAP010000001.1, on the reverse strand, counting down.
CCGCACGCCTAATCCCTGCATTCGGTGCAACCAATTACTCAAGTTCGGTAAGCTGATGGAATACGCCGACAAACTTGGAGCCGAGCATATCGCTACCGGACACTATGCGCGAATAATTTCATCACAGCGGACGCAAAGAGTTGTTCTGCGTAAGGGAGTGGATATAAATAAGGACCAATCGTATGTATTGTTTGCGCTGACCCAGGTGCAGTTGTCACGGGTGATGTTCCCGCTGGGTGAGTTGACCAAGCCCGAGGTTAGGAAAATAGCGCATAAGCTTGATTTGCCGGTCAAGGACAAGCCGGAAAGCCAGGATGTTTGCTTTGTGCCGACATCGGGTTATGAAACACTTCTCAGGCAGAGAATTCCCGATAGCCTTTGGTCTGGTAATATCGTTGATAAGTCCGGTAAAGTGCTGGGTCGGCATCAGGGTTACCAATTATATACGATAGGCCAGCGGCGTGGGTTGAAGGTGGCGCTGGGCAAGCCGGTTTATGTGACTAAAATTGACGCCAGGTATAATCGGGTGGTCTTGGGCGACAAAGAGGATGCGATGTCGGATAAATGTTTAGCCAGTCAGCTCAATTGGGTGTCTATGTCTGAACCAAAGAACAAGAAGCCGTTTGAAGCTGAGGTCAAGATAAGATACTTGCATAAGCAGGCCGAGGCGCGGATTAAAGTTATAGCGCCTAATCAGGTCGAGATAAAGTTTAAGGAACCTCAGCTGGCCATAACCCCGGGCCAGGCAGCGGTATTTTATGATGGTGATATCGTTTTAGGCGGCGGTTGGATAGTTTGAACACAGATAGACGCAGTTAATCGGTATGTATCTGTGGTTTCGTATATGGAGCAATTATTTTTTACCATTAATCGTTTCGGCAGTGATTATCTGGAGCGTATTCGGATGTTCAGCCGGAATGTTCGGTTGTTGATTCTCAGCCAGTTTTTCATCGGGTTGGGGATGACCTTCATTGGGTTGTTGTTTAACCTCTATCTTCAGGAAGCCGGACGTGATAAGGCGTTCATCGGTTATGTTCTGGCGTTGAGCCATATTACCACGGCTGTAGTGGCCTTACCGGCCGGATACTTGGCCGGGCGGTATAACCATAAAATACTGCTGATTCTATCCCAGATTCTTTACGGATTTGCCCAGATAGGCGTGATATTGGTCGTCCAGCCGAATACCTTATTCGGATGTATCATTGTGGCCGTGGCTTTTTCCACTTTAAACGGTATTGTTACTGGGCCGTTCATTATATGTAATTCTTCGACTGCAGAGCGGACATATGTTTTTAGTATATCTGCGGTCATCGGCACAGTCGCCGCGATATTGGGTAATACGCTGGGCGGACTGATTAAAGGATTTATTGCCAACAACGGTATTCCAACAATCCAGTCGTACCAGTACACGCTTTTGATTGGATTGGGTATTGCCTTGATCGGAGTGATGCCACTGTTATTTATCCGGTTATCTGAACCGGTTTGTAAGGCGGATGAGGCGCGGCCGGCATTCTGGCCGATTCTGAAGCAGAATCGGGGATTGGTGCTCAAGGCGGTCTTACCCGAGTTCCTTATTGCCGTTGGGGCTGGACTGATAGTCCAGTTCATGAACCTGTATTTCAAAGATACCTTCGGGTCGTCGGACCAGTCAATCGGTGTTTATATGTCGGCTCAGGGGGTGGCTATGGTTTTTGCTATTATCTTAGCTCCGGTGATGGCCGACAGGGTAGGTAAGGTACGAACCGTAGCGTTTACCCGGCTGGCATCTATTCCGTTTATGATAGTGTTGGCTCTGACTGGGCATATCGAAATAGCCGTAACGGCGTTCATATTCCGGATTGTCCTGATGAACATGACCGGGCCGGTGTTGAGCTCTTTTTACCTGGGGCTTTGTCCGCCCGAGTTGCAGGGTATCCTGGCTGCGCTTTTTGCCACTACTACCAGCATTGCCTGGGCTGGTTCGGCGGTGATATTCGGTCGGGTTCTTAATGGTAATTATACAACAGCGTTCTTTATTGCGGCTGGATTGTATGTTATTGCTGGTACGCTATTTTACTTGTTTTTTAAGAAAGCAGAAGTATAATATAATCAATGCTATGGAGGCAGTAGTTCTGCTTTTGTAGTCAATTGAAATGGAGGGCCAAAACATGCCAGAATTAAGACAGAACCTCATATCACGCGACTGGGTCATTATTGCCACGGAGCGGGCTAAGCGCCCGGAAGATTTTGTCAAACACAAAGATGTTAAGCCGTTGCCGGAGTTCAACGACAAGTGCCCGTTTTGCCCGGGATCTGAGGATAAGACGCCGCCTGAGATGTTTCGAATCGGAGGTACGGGCAAGAACTGGAAAGTGCGGGTGGTATACAACAAGTTTGCGGCATTAACGCCTGAGGGAGAGAGAACCCGTAAGATGAACGGTATTTACCGTTCGATGAACGGCGTCGGAATTCACGAGGTTATTATCGAGCACCCCAAACATAATGCCTTAATGGCATTGATGTCTGATGACGAGGTGGCTAATATCATCCGCGCTTACAAGGAGCGTTACCTGGCAATCCAGAAAGATAAGCGCATAGAATCAATTATCATATTCAAGAACCATGGGCCGTCAGCCGGTACTTCTTTGGAGCATCCACACTCGCAGTTGGTTGCCACGCCGATTGTGCCGCCCCAGGTCAGGCACCGGATGGACGAGGCGACGACCTATTTTGACGATACCGGAGAGTGTATATTCTGTCATACCTTGAGTGAGGAACTTAAGGTTAAGGAACGGATTATTTTAGGAACGGAAAGCTTCGTTGCTATGGTTCCTTATGCGGCGCTTTCGCCGTTCCATATCTGGATTTTTCCCAAGCGGCATATGTCTTCATTCGCGGAAATTAACGATCTGGAAATAAATGACCTGGCCGTAAATCTCAAGACAACGTTAGCTAAGTTATATCGTGGGCTGGATAATCCAGATTTTAATTATTCAATACGTTCTATCCCGACAGAAGAGAAAGGGAGCGATTATTTCCACTGGTATATCAGCCTGGTACCTCGAGTTAGCCAGACCGCTGGGTTTGAGCTGGGATCGGGGATGTTCATCAATGTGGCTTTGCCTGAAGCCAGTGCTAAATTTCTTAGAGAAACTAAAGTCTAAGTCTTATTTATGCATCAGGGATAGGTAAAGCCAGAATACCACGAATGAGCTGGTCAGCACGGTTAGGACGATGGGAATGAGATAGCGATAGACTTTGGACAGGGTGGAACCGTAATACTGGTTGGTAAGTATTAGGCACAGGTGCAGAGGCGAAAGCATCACTCCGCTGAATCCGGACACATAAGCCAGCATCATGTAAGGCATCATCGGCGCACCCGGAGGTAGGATACTGGAGAATAGTATAGGGAAAGTCACACCGACAAACGCCATGGTCATTCCGGTCAGCATTCCAACGATAAAAGGCATGAATACTATCGAAAGCAGTACCACAGACATCGGTATTGAGCCGTCGCCTTGATGGAAAAATTGAGCCAGGTCGTTGGTTAGTGTACTGACCTGTAATATGCCGGTGAAAGCCAATATGCTTAGGACAATAATCATCATTTGGTAAATGTGCTTTTTCAGGAAGGTTATTTTTAATATCGCCGATAGTGATAACTGCTTGAATATCAGGATATTAACGATAACCCAGCTTAGCCCGATTAGCAGGCATATAAGCATGGGTAACCGGAATAGGAACAGGGTGATGATGATAATAATGGGTAGGATCAGGTAAATGATTCTGAATAACTCTTTAATATGGAGTTTCTGATTATTTGTTGATGGTGGTGTTTTTATATGCGGAAATATAAAAATGATGCCGGTAATTATAGAAACTAGGGTCATGGGCGACTGGAACAAGGCCAGGGTGTAGAGTTCTATTTTATATAAACCGGCAGCCAATACCAATCCGGGGTATAGCGGCCAGAAGTATTCCCAGATATGGCGGAACCAGTAATTTATCAGTGTTTTCTTGTGCGCCGGGACGAATTCTTCGGCTACATTATCCAGAAGCGGCGCGGAGAACAGGGCGCCGCCGGGCATGGGTAGAAGTCCGATTAATGCCGGCAGGATGGTATAGGTATAACGACGCATACCGAATGTTTCAATAATAAGCCGGCTCAGGGCGTTTAACTGCCCCGAGGCTTGGAGCAGTTCGGATAATACCAGTATGATGCCGACAATTCCAGCCAGAGAAATAGTTTCTGGGCTGATGACTGTTCCCAGTGCGGCTTGGCCGATTTTGGCCAGCTCCAGGTTAAATCCCAGCCCCAGCACCAGGCCGGTAATGAGTATGGCAATGCTGAATGTTATTTTTAGCCTGAGAAACAGGATAATCAGCAGGAAAATCAGACCAATCTTGATGATAACCATATAATAAGCAAGAAGATAAAGCAGATTAGAATCTGGTTGTCAAGCCATATGCATATTTCTATTAGTGATAGGATTCACATTGCATATCTTGACAGGATATTATGAATATTATAATTTATGCACAAAATATCACTTAAGTCTGGAAAGGACTAAGCCATGATAGCATCACGAGAAATATATTGGAACATACCTAAAATACTGGTTGGAATCCATTACGCTTTGTTCGCCGTTGCGGTTGTTGTATTCATGATTGGGATTTTCTGGCGTATCAGGCTTTGGCGTCTGGGCGATAAGGAAAACAGGTTAGATAATTTGATAACCCGTTTCTGGCGGTTAGTTATTTTTGCTGGGTTCCAGTATCGTATTCTTAAGAGAATTTATCAGGCCATAATGCATTCGGGAATATTTTATGGACTGGCGGTTCTTTATATCGGCACGCTGCTGGTATTGGTCCAGGCCGATCTGGGCATAATCTTTCTGAAAGGACCGTTTTACCAGGGGTTTTCGCTGGTGATGGATTTAGCCGGAGTCGGACTGGTAGCCGGTCTTATGATGGCTTTATTCAGGCGTTATGTGCTTAGGCCGCCGGAGCTCTGGGCCGCAAACATGGCTCAGAAATTTGATGATTTATTCATTATTTTATTGTTGTTAGTTATAGCCGCGACCGGGTTTGTGCTTCAGGGTTTTCGGATGGAGATGACTGAGATACCCGGACAGGTATGGTTTCGTTATTGGTCGCCTATAGGGTTAGTCTCAGGTGAATTATTCGACTTCATTGGTTTGCATAAGGATGCCTTGACCTGGCACCCGATATTGTGGTTTGTTCACTCGACGCTTGTGTTAGTATTTATTGCTTATTTCCCTTATAGTAAGATATTCCACGTGTTTACGGCCCCGGCTAATATATTCTTGAGTAAGTTAACACCAAAAGGGCAATTTAAGCACATTGACTTGGAGAATACCGAGAAGTTCGGTGTGGCCAAGATTAATGATTTTTCATGGAAGCATCTTCTGGACCTTGATGCTTGCACTCGCTGCGGACGGTGCGATACAGGATGCCCGACTAATCTTAGTCAAAAGCCACTCAAGCCTAAAAAGCTGGTACTTGATTTAAAGAATGAACTTAACCGGCAGGTCAAGCTGACCGGTTCAAAAGTTGTTAAGGAGCCAGAGCCGTTATTGGATAAAACGGTGACTTCGGATGAAATCTGGGCTTGCACCACCTGTCATTATTGCCAATCTAATTGCCCGGTTTTTATAGAGCATACAGACAAAGTAGTTGAGCTCAGGCGTAACCTGGTTCTGGCGGAAAGCAATTTTCCGGCTGAACTTAAATCAATGTTTAAGAATATAGAGGTTAATGGTAATCCCTGGCCGGTAGGTTGGGAGAAAAGGAGTGACTGGTGTAAGGGGCTGGATGTAAAAATACTTAATGCCGGCGAAAAATGCGACGTTTTGCTCTGGGTTGGTTGTGCTGGGGCGACGGATGATCGTAACACCAAAGTGGCTACGGCTTTGGTGAAACTGCTTAAGGCGGCCGGAGTTGATTTCGCCATTTTGGGTAATGCCGAGAAATGCTGTGGTGATCCGGCCAGACAGTCCGGTAACGAATATCTTTATCAGATGCGGGCTATGGAGAATATTGAAACATTAAAGGGCCGTAAATTCAATCGTATTTTGACTTATTGCCCGCATTGTTACCATACCATCAAGAATGAGTATCCCCAGTTGGATAAATCATTCGGCGATATAAATATCATTCATCACAGCCAGTTATTGTTGGACTTAGTCAATAACGACCAGTTAAAGCTTAAGGCTGGTGTAGCAGATGAGGTAGTTTATCATGACTCGTGCTACCTAGGACGGTACAATGATATTTATTGCCAGCCGCGGGAAGTTTTGTTATCAGCCGGTGTTAAGCTTAGAGAAATGTCGCGTCGGAAAGAGGGTAGTTTTTGCTGCGGCGCCGGCGGCGGCCGAATGTGGATGGAAGAGAAGCTGGGCAAACGGATAAACCAAATTAGGGCCAAAGAAGCCATGGATTCCATCAGCCAAGGGATTATTGCCACGGCTTGCCCCTATTGCTTGACTATGATAGGCGATGGCGTGAAAGAACTGAGTGTCGAATCAAGTTCCGGAAATGTCCGGGTCCTTGACATCGCCGAGGTCTTGGTTAGCAAGATTTAACGCGACCATCATAAGCCCGGTCAGAAACCAGAAGGGCACCATTATCCGGACCGTGTAAAAAGTGGCTACAGCTAAACCCTGTACTAGTAGAGCTATTAGTGCGGTACTATACCCAATGGCTAATGTTCCGATATAATATTCCATTTCTATTGATTCTCTACCTTCGGATAAAGTACCTAATTGTATGTATGTAGGTGGCCCGAGGTGTCGCAATGGTTTAACACTAAGATATATGCGTATTATCAACCATAGGAATAAACCCAGTCCTATAACGCCCATATAAAGTAAGTCAGTAATATATTGATTATCAGCCCAACTTAATGGCACCGAACCGGGCCCAAGACCTAAAATAGGGTCGCTTGCAATCATAGGGATAGAAGTAGTCCATGCATTAATTCTGGATTCCCATGATGAATTAACAGTGGTTTTTTTATCCCAAACACCTTTTATAGAGAAGGCCGCAGTTTTTACTTTAGCTGGTAAGAAATAAATCATTGCGAATAAAAGCAGTATTGGCAAGCAAAGTAAAACGATTTTTCTGGACAAAAACGAGAAGGCTATAAATCCGGTGAATAGTCCGACATATGAGGCTCGAGAGGTTGTGAAAGCAATAGCATAGACTGAAATTATTATCAATGGCAGCAGATAAGCATAGGACTGCCAGCGTGGATAACGAAGAATAAAGGCCATAGCTATAAAACTTATTATCAATAGGAATCCGCCGAGCAAGGCATTTTGGTCAGTGCGAAAAGGCCCGGATGCTCGTGATATTGGCATTAGGTAGTAATCCATGGCTCCCCAGACCGCTACTATGGTAGCCAAAGATAGAATTGTCGTAACATTAAACTTTAATTGTTTGTAAGTTTTTATATTGGCAATAACCATGAAGAAAATCAGGAAGTACTGGATTCTTTTTAATGTGAAAAAGAATGCGGCTGTGGGTGTGGTCGTTCCTTTGAATACGCCCCAAATCGCGGAAATAATCATTAGTATACAGAAAATAATAATGGGTTTATTTAGAGGGGTGCGAGGGATATCGAGAGGCTTACGTTTGGCGACTAATCCGATAAACCAACCCAGAGTAACGATGGCTATTAAAATATCCTCGGCTCTGATTTCGATGGCCCGGGCTTGACCAATACCTGTTTCAGCTGAACCCATAGGTATTTCCGGCAGGAATAAAGTTCCTAAGATGATAAAAAACAATCCCGTTTTGGGAACGAAGAATATGAGCAAGCCGATGAATAACCCGGCTACAACGATAAAAATAGGGGGTATACTCATAACTTTTTTAAGATTCTGTTAATAAGCGGGATACTAATGTTATATCAATTCTTTAGTTAAATAGTAAGATGGTCCGGTACTTTCGGCGCATGTCCCGGTAATGCTAAAACCAGCTTTTTTGTAAAGGGCTAATGCATTACTATTATTCTGTGCTACAGTTACACCCATGGTTTTGGCTCCTTTATTCTGGGCATACTCAAAAGAGGTTTTTACTAAATTGAATCCGATATCCTGATTCCTGGTTGATTTCATCACAATGAATGCCCAGATTTTGATGTCTATTAATACCGGTGTTTTAGCCGGAGGTTTGATTTTCTGGATAAACTTAGCGTATACGCTTGACAACATCTTGCCGAACACTTTTTTACTTAAGCCATAATAGATTAACAGACCTTTTAGGAAGATTCGTAAAAGATTTATGCCGCCGATGGGGTTCTTTCCGGAAGATGAAACGATAATAAAACCTAGGACCAGGTCTTTTTCTTTGGCTACAAGAACACCCTGCGGTTCAGAGTCAAAAAACAACTTGATTTTATCCCGGTAAAAACGATATAGTCCTGTATTACTGTTAATTATTTCTGTGATTTTAGTAATATCTGGATCGATATGCATGGCCGCAATGATGTTTAGCTCATTTGCATCCGCTGGTTTTATGATGACATTATTATTTACAGCTTTTTCCATCTGGCGATTGCTTCCTTTAGCCGCTCTTCCGGCGCCGTTAGTGAAATTCTAAGATATCCTTCCCCGTGCGGTCCGAAGCCGATGCCCGGAGTGGTATGGACATAGGCTTTGGATAGGAGCCGTCCGGCAAAATCCATGGAGCTGGTTCCAGGCGGCAGCGGCAACCAGATATAGAAAGTCGTATCCGGGATAATTGGGTCGAAGCCCATCTCTTTTAGTCCGCGGATAAAGATATTGCGTCTTAACTGGTAGCGCTTACGGATATCCGCCGCGCCGGCAATTTTGTCCGGTTCCTTCAGCCCGGCCGTCAGCGCTTTCTGGATAGCCGTGAATAGGCCGGAATCAATATTGGTTTTGATGCGTCCCAGAGCCTTGATGATATCCCGGTTGCCGGCCGCCCAGCCGGCTCGCCAGCCGGCAATGCTGAACATCTTGCTGAAAGAATTTATCTCTATGCCGATATCTTTGGCGCCGGGAATAGATAGGAACGATACCGGTGGTTGGTTAAAATACATCTCGCTGTAGGCTGCATCCTGGCAGACGATGATGTTATACTTTTTAGCAAACCTGACCACGTCTTGGTAGAACTCTCTGGGTGCGTCGGCCGTGGTCGGATTATTGGGATAATTGAGCAGCAGCAGTTTGGTTTTTCTAGCAATGTCTGGTTTGACTGCACTCAGATCCGGCAGGAAATTATTCTCGGATTTGAGCGGCATAGCAGCTATCCGGCCGCCCGAAAGAATTATAGCCGAACGGTAAGCCGGGAAACACGGGTCAGTGGTTAGGACTATATCGCCCGGGTCAACCACGGCCCAGATAAGATGGACGAACCCTTCCTTGGAGCCGATGAGCGACCAGATTTCCTTGTCCGGGTCAACCGTTACGCCTTTGGCCTTATACCAATTGGCCAGTGCCTGGCAGAAAGGCCTGGTGCCTTTATAGGGCGGGTAGCGGTGGACAAAGGGATTATCCAACGCCGACTTGAGCGCATCTATCAGCGGGCGGGCCGGCATCAGGTCCGGGTCGCCGACCGAAAGGTCAATCAGATCCTTACCTTTAGAAATGATAGCTTGTTTCTTGCGGTCTAATGCCTCAAAGAAATAGGGCGGCAGCGCCTTGACTCGTTTGGCTAAAATATCTTTCATCAGTGTCTCCTAACAAAATAATACTCTGTGTAATGCCCGGACTGTTTCATTGACCGAGCTGTTTTCTACCAGAAACGCGATATTGGTTTGGGTGGCGCCCTGGCTTATCATCTTGACCTTGATATCAGCGTCTCGGAGCGCGCCGAAAATATTACCGCTGATTCCGTGTAATCGTTTGATATCTTCTCCGATGACGCAGATCAGCGCCTGTTTGTCCTCCAGATTTACCCGGGCGAACTTTGACAGCTCCTTAAGCGCTTCGGTTAGGTGGTGTCGCCGGTCTATGGTCACCGAGACGCTTATTTCAGAGGTGGCAATCATATCAACCACTATTTTGTGCCGGGCAAAGACGCCGAATATATGTTCCAAAAACCCGTATTGCATTAACATCCGAGGTGAGGTAATGGTTATCAGGTAGATGTCCTTTTTATAAACGATGCTTCTGGGTGCCGGGATCCGGTTGGGCTTAGTCCTGGCCGTAATTATCGTACCCTCGGCTTCTGGTTTATAGGTGTTGAGAATCCGGACCGGGATATTTCGGCGGATGGCCGGTAACAGCGTTGAAGGGTGGAACCTTCGGCTGTAATAGGCCAATTCCGAGGCCTCGTTAAAACTTATATTCTTGATAGGCATCGCTTCGGGCACGACACGCGGGTCAGCCGTCATAATGCCGTCGCTGTCGCTCCAGAGCTGGACCTGGCCGGCATTAAGAGCCGCGGCCATAATCGTAGCTGTGTAATCGCTGCCGTTCCGGCCAAGGGTGGTGATATTGTCCTGACTGTCACGGCCGATGAATCCGGTTATGACCGGTACAATGCCCTTGCCGATGATCGGCTTAAGATGTTTGCGGATGAGCGCCGGGCTTTCGTCCAGGGGTTGGGCTTGGCTGAAATGTGAATCAGTCAGCAGTCCGGCATCAAAGGCGTCAACCGCCCGGGATTTGATACCGTGTTTATTTAGGTAAACCGAGATAATCCTGGCTGACAGCCGTTCGCCGAAAGACATCAGTTTATCCAGTTGCTTCAGGCTTGGTTTGATGGTCAGGGTTGCGGCGTATTGTTTCAGCTCATCCAGCAGGCCGGTTATTGATTTATGCGGCACACCCAAATCACCGGCTATTTTTAGATGAATCTTTTCTATAGAGTGGAATTTGGCAATTCCGTGGGCCAATCCGATGAGTTTCTCAGTCACGCCGTGATGGGCCGAGACGACCACCATCGGCTTATCCTTGAGAAATCTGCGGATAATGCCGGCCACAGATTTAATCCGTGAAGCGTCCTTCAGGGACGTCCCGCCGAATTTCATTACTATCATAATTTCACCACAAAGACACAAAGGACACGAAGAAGACAAAGAATACTTTCAGGTTAATTAACGATTCTGACAATGCCGTTCTTGAGTATCGGCATGTTAAAATTAATAAGCAATCCCAACCACAGATTACTTAATCGTAGATAAGTCAATAACTGGGCTTCGTGAATAGGTTCTATCTTATCCACTGACTTTAATTCGACTATAACCAAATTATCAACCAATATATCCAAACGGTAACCGCAATCCAAGGAAACATTCTTAATATTTAATGGGCAGGGTTTTCTGCCTTTCAAAAGGCGCGCCTTTCTGGGTTAATTCATAGCATAGGCATTCTTCATAAGCAGATTCCAGTATACCGGGACCTAAGTTTTTATGGACTTCTATAGCCGCTCCGATTATGATGTTTGATAAATCATTGCTTCTTTTTATAACCGCATCATCCTTAATATGCATATCTTACTTTGTCTTATTTGAGGTCTTTGTATTCTTTATCCTTTTGCATTTATATAATTAACAATATTCTTTGTGTTCTTAGTGCCTTTGTGGTGAATAACTATTTTTCTAATCGTATCAGGTCGTTGTATGTTTCCGCTCTGGTAATCAGCTTGTATTTATTCCCGGTTACCAGCACCTCGGCCGGCTTGGGCCGGGAATTATAAGTCGAGGCCATCGAGTAGCCGTAAGCCCCGGCCGAGAAGACAGCCAGCAGGGCGCCGTTGTTCAGTCTGGGCAATATGCGTTCCTTGCCCAGGAAATCGCCGCTCTCGCATATCGGTCCGACCACGTTTACTTTCATCGTCGCATTCGTATTTATAGTCACCGGTTCTATCCGGTGATAGGCCTCGTACAAGGCCGGTCGGATAAGCGTATTCATCCCGGCGTCGCAGATGACGAAATTAGTGCTGGCATTGGATTTGGTTCGTATCACCCGGGTGACGATAATGCCGGCATTGCCGACTATGAACCGTCCCGGTTCGATAATCAGTTTCAGGCGTTTGGTATGCGGCATTATGGTCCGGCCGAACTCCCTGGCTGGCCTGGCCTCCATACCTTTGTAGAATATGCCGAAACCGCCGCCTGTATCCAAATATTCAATGTTATGTCCGAATCTGCGGCAATAATCTATTAAGGGCAGCACCTTCTTAAGGGCTTGAAGGTAAGGTTTAGTCTCGGTAATCTGCGAGCCAATATGCAGGTGCAGTCCCTTGAGCCTGATGTTCCGGAACAGGTGCATTACACCTATGAGTTCTTTGGCATCCTGGATGGACAGCCCGAATTTGGTTTCTTCTATGGCCGTTTTAAGGTAGCGGTGCGTATGCGGTTCGACATCGGGATTGATGCGCAGTGCCACCGGCGCGGTAACCTTCAGCCGTTCGGCCACCTCGTTGATGGTCTGGACCTCATCGACCGACTCGGCGTTAAGCATCAGGATTTTGTGCTTTAATCCGTAGGCAATCTCTTCGGCGGTCTTGCCCACCCCGGCAAAGACTATTCTTTTGGGGTTGGCGCCGATTTTAAGCGCACGGAACAGCTCGCCGCCCGAAACCACGTCAAACCCCGCGCCCAGCGACTTAAGCAGTCGGCAGATATTCAGGTTCGAATTAGACTTGAGCGAATAGCAAATCAGGGCAGACGGGAACGCCCGGCGCAGTTTTTGGTAATGGCTTCGGATGGTCTGCGAACTGTAGACATAAAGCGGAGTGCCGAAGCGTTCGGCCAGCTTGCTGATTGGCACGCCTTCGCAGTACAATTCATTGTTATGGTATCTGAAAAAATCCATAATTCTTAGTAAGCAGATTAAACGGATTCAGCCGAGGAGCTAATTCCTTCAATATAATCGATACAATTGGATATTTAATAAATCCAGTAACATTTGACAATATAAACATAATAAGATTTAATAACTGAAAATTATGATGGAACAGGTTTTAGTGGTTGACCGCAGTAAGTTGTTGGGCGGCAAGGCTTTACCGCACGGCCTGAAAAAGACCGGCCTTAAAGCGCTGGTAGAGCGGATATACAAGTTTGGACAGTTCGTCAACCGTCCTTATGCCGAGAATAATCCCGACCTCAAGCAGATTATCCCTTATATGCTGATGCAATATAAGGACCGGTTCTTCCTGCTCCATCGCCGGGCCACCCAGACCGAAAAGCGTCTCCATAATAAGTACTCTTTAGGCGTGGGCGGGCATATTAATCCGGTCAAAGGCATGCGCAGCATCCGCGGCATCATCGAAAAAGGCCTGGAACGTGAACTGCACGAAGAGTTGACCGTTAAATGCCCATACCGGTACAAACTAGTGGCCTATCTCAATGACGATTCCAACCCGGTCGGGCAGGTCCATTTAGGCTTGATATACACGGTCAATGTCAAAGACGGCGCCAAGGTCAGTGTTGCCGAGACCGAACTGATGGACGGCCATTTCGCCACCGGCGACGAAATCACCCCGCACTACCCGCTGATGGAAACCTGGTCCCAGATACTCTACAATAACCTCATCGCCCGTAAGAAATAGCCGGACTTTATTCCGATGACAAACCGGGGGCAAGAAGTATCACTAAAAGCCGGTGCAGAAGCATTTATTTTGTTGACAATAAGGCTTAGGATACTATAAGTTATAAGCAGAATCTAGATTATTTGCCCGGAGTAAATAAGCGAACTATGCCAGAAGTGACAGAAAATCAGAACAGGTTTACCATCGGCGACTTCGAGGTCTTTAAAGACGAGCTTCTGGGCAAAGGCGCCTGGGGCGAGGTTTACCGCGGACGCCAGATATCTCTGGACCGGCCCATTGCCATTAAAATCCTCAAGAAAGACATGACCCAGGATGCGGACTTCGTCCGGCGCTTCCGCAAGGAAGCGGAGACCATCGCCAAGATAATCGATGAAAACATAATCCAGGTCTACGGGCTGGGCGAGGTTGATGGTTCCCACTACTTTGCCATGGAGTTCGTCCAGGGCGTGCCGCTCCAAAAGTTCATAGAAAAAGGACGCGAGTTCACCACCGAGGAAATAGTTTACATCTCCATTTCGGTGGCCAAGGCGCTTAAGGCGGCCTGGGAAAGCCCGGGCCAGGTTGTCCATCGCGATATCAAACCGGCCAATATCATGGTCTCTTTCTCCAGTTCTCTTATTGCGGCCCGCCAGAAGGTGGATACCTCGGAAGCCCGGGCCTTTATGGACATAAATATCCAGGAAACGCGCATCAAGGTCATGGATTTCGGCCTGGCCAAGTCCATCGGCGCCGCCACCGACCAGAAGGACCAAACCTTGGTCGGCACGGTCATCGGCACTCCCAAATACATCTCACCCGAGCAGGGGCTGGGCAATCCGGCCGATATTCGCTCGGACATATATTCGCTCGGCATCGTTATGTACGAAATGTCTACCGGCCGGCTGCCTTTTGCCAGCGACAGCGCCGTCAGCCTGATACGCAGTCATATTTACGACCAGGCTATGCCGCCCACCCAGTTCAATCCCAAGGTGCCACAGGGATTGGAGTCGGTGATAATGAAATGCATCCAGAAGGACCCCAACCATCGTTACAACAGCCCGGCGGAATTAGTGACGGACCTGGAAGCCATCAGGCGCGATCAAGCGCCGCTTTACGCCCAGCAGACCATGGCTAACATGGGCAGCGCCACCATGATTGCCCGACCGGCCGGCGAATCCAAGAGCAAGGCAGTATTAATCGTCAGTATTATCTCCATTCTGCTATTAGGCGGCGCGGCCGGATGGTATTTCCTGGTCTTCCAGAAACAACAACAGCAGCGTCGGGATTATATCCAGCCCAGCACCAGTTTTAATTCTCCCATCAGCGGCACGGCTATTGCCATCGAGCCGATTAAGGAAGAAGACCCGGTCAAGAAGGTGGATCTGATAATTGCGCGGGCGCAGAAGATGATTGAGCAGGATCAGCTGGACGACGCCAACCGCGATTTGATTAACGCATTAGGCATCATCCCAGACCACGAGGGCGTTAAGAAACTCCTGGACCAGATCAACCAGATAAAGCAGGACCGCCAGAGCCAGGCCCAAAAGGAACAGATAGAAAAAGAATACAAGGAATACCTGGCCAAGGGGATGGATGAGGAAGCCAAGAAGAACTGGGAAGGCGCCAGCACGATGTTTAAAAAAGCCATGGATCTCAGCAATACGACCGAAGTCGCGGAGCATTTGAAGGCGGTCAACGTCCAACTGATTAAACAGAGCCAGTATAACGAAATCGTAGCTAAAGCGGCCGAACTGGAAAAGCAGAAGGAATGCGAAGAGGCCATTAAGCTATACGAAGAGGCCAAGCAATATACCGACAAGCTGGAAGATGTCAGGACTCATATCAACCGGTGCATAGATACGATATACAACACCGTGTTTGAAAAGGGCGTGAGCTTATATCACGACGGCAAATACAACAGCGCCGAGGCGATGCTCAAGAAAGCGCTGGTTTACAAGCCCGGCAACCGGGACGTGATGAGCAAAATAGAGGAAATCAAGGGGCGCTTCCCGCCCAATATGCTTTTTGTCGAAGAGGGCGATTTTATTATGGGCACGGACAATAAGAAGGTCCGGGCGGAATCTTTCTTCATAGATAAGTACGAGGTGACCAAGAAAGAATACAAGGAATTCCTGCTGAAGATGGCCGGCGACCACAGCAAGTGCCATCCGGACGAGAGGGACAATCCCAAGCTCAAGAACAAGAACCACACCCCGGAATTCTTTGTCAAGGGCGATTATCCGCCGGCCGAGGCCAATCTGCCGGTGGTTGGTGTGGACTGGTACGACGCGTTTTCCTACGCCGCCTGGCAGGGCAAGCGCCTGCCGACCGAGGCCGAATGGGAAAAGGCGGCCCGGGGCGCTGACGGCCTTATCTACTCCGGCGGCTGGACCGATGATGACCAGGTCAAGGCCAACGTCAAAGGCGTCGGCAAAGGCGGCCTGGCCGATGTCGGTTCCTATCAGGATGATGCCAGCCCTTACGGCGTGTTTGATATGACCGGCAACGTCAAGGAATGGGTATTCGATTGGTGGTCCGATAAAAAAGGTGAAGAAAAAGTTGTCATAAAAGGCGGCGATTGGTATAGTACCGCCGTCCGGGCCAAGGCAAGCAGAAGGGATAACCAACTGTATTTCGAGCGGAACAAGTATGTCGGGTTCCGCTGTGCGAAATCTGTTAAGTAACAAATAATTATAGTTCGGTTGCCTGTGAAGTTGCAGCCGACTATACCCGGCAGTAATTTCACAAACTGCCGGAGTATAGGAACATGCCCCGGAAAACAACCGGGGACGAAAATCCCGTTTCGGCGGGATAAAAGACCCAGTAACGTTCCACTCCCCGCAATAGCTATCGGGGGCTGTAACTCGCTGGCTCTGATAAAGGAGGATTGAGTATGAAGGGATTATGGAAAATGGGCGTAACCGCGCTCTGCAGCACGGTCGTGCTGATGGGATGCGCATCAAAGGGTTTTGTACAGGAGGAGATCTCCAAGGCCAGGACCGAGCTCATCAACGGGTACACCAAGAGCGTGGATGAATCCTATGCCAAGCTCAGCTCTGAACTGAAAAAGAGCATCGTTGACATCCAGACGAATTATGCCCTTAAGAACTTCGTCGAAGGCGAAAATTACAAGGTCAAGCAGGAACTTCTTAAGGAAGTGGACAGCCGTATCGAGACCGTCAAAAAACTGTCCGAAGACCTCCGCACCACGCTTGATTCTCTGAAGATGTCAGGCGAGTCCGGTCTGGAAAACCTGGCCAAATACCTCAGGGCATCGGCCAACGTCATCACCAAGCAGTTACAGGCCCAGAAAGAAGGACTGGAACAGGCTATTGATGAATTAGGCAAGATGGAACTGGGCAAGGATACAGGCACAACGCCTCCGCCCAATCCCGAAGCACCCAAATAATAACTGACCAAACACCGAAAGCCGGCATATGGCAAACGCTGTATGCCGGCTTTTGCATTGTCTGAGTAATTAGCCACTAATAAACACGAATGTTCACGAATAAGTTTGGATGATTACTATTAGTGTTTATTAGAGCCAGTAGGAACAAGGTGTATTAGTGGCAGTAGGAGTACAACGACGTAGTGTCAGAGCGAAGCCTCCTGCAAGGACTTATCCAGTGCAAATATTAATACAATTGTAATTTGCACTGGGTTAGTGCTGCTTCGAGCATATACTATATTCTATTGTTTGACACCTGTTTTACCAATGCTATCTTGCGCTTATGTTTTTACGCATCAGCATTATTGTGACCGGGCTGGTTCTGCTCGGGACAGGGGTCTATCCGGTCGTTAATTCACGCCAGCAACAAATCCGTCAGAAAAAGATAAAAGTAGCCCTCGAACAAATCATTGATAAAGATGATTCTAAACGGATAAATGCTGTTTACAACCTTGTTGGACTAAATGCCAAAGATGCTTTCCCGAAACTTATTGAATTATTAAAATATGCAGACATAAGGGTTAAAGAGTCAGTTATCAAAGCATTGGTAAGAATAGATGAGAAAGAAACTAAAACTCAGATTATCGGATTATTGCAGGATAACAACCCAAAGGTTTGCTCGTCGGCGGCTTGGGCATTAGTGCAACTTGGCGTTAAGGAAGCTATTCCGAATCTTGCTACTTTGTTACAAGATAACAATCCAGATGTTCTGTCGTCAGTTGTTTGGGCATTGGGACAACTCGATGCCAAAGAATTAATACCTGAAATTACTAGGTTGTTGCAAACTAATGACAAGAATGTTCTTTCGTGGGTTATTTGGGCATTGGGACATCTTGATGCTAAGGAAGCTATACCGGGACTTACCAAACTTTTACAAGATAAAAACCCAGATGTTCGCCAGTCGGCTGTTCGGACATTGTTAGATCTTGACGCCAAAGAATCAATTCCGGACATCATCAAACTATTTTATGATAATGACAAAGAAGTTCGTTTGTCAGCTATTTGGGTACTGGGAAAACTTGATGCTAAAAAGACTGCCGAGGAAATTACCAAGCTCTTGCAAAATAACAGTTCGGAGTTTCAAAATTCAGCTATTGATGGATTAACAATCAGTCAAGTCAAAGAAGCTATACCGGACATCATACTGTTATTACAACACAACAATCCTGGTATCCGTTGGGCGGCTATTATATCATTGGGTAAACTTGGCGCTAAAGAGACTATTCCAGAGATTACTAAACTATTACAGGATGAAAGCCCAAATGTTCGTGAAGCGGCCCGGATGGTGCTCAAAGAACTTGGTGTAGAAATCCCGAAAGACAAGTAGATTATCCCCACCTAATCAGCTTAATCCGTGTCATTTGTGTTCCTCCGCTTGCACTGAGCGAAGCGAATGTGTGCTTTTGTGTTTAGTGGCAATTCGTGCCAATCCGTGCCATTCGTGTTCCCGCCTATCAGCTTAATCAGCGGTTAAACTTTCGTGTCTCTTCGTGTTTTCGTGGTAGAATAAGGTCTTTACACAAAGAACAGGAACGTGGTGATGATGAATATCGGTATCAGTATCAATATGGAATAGACCATATACCCGAAGAATGAGGGCATCTTAACGTGCGATTCCTCGGCGATGGCCTTGACCATAAAGTTCGGCCCGTTACCGATATAAGTATTGGCTCCCATAAACACCGCGCCGCAGGAGACGGCCGCCAGCAACAGCGGGCCGCTGGCCACGGCCAACAGGTCTTTAAGGTAGGCCGGTCCGAGCGGCACGTTCAATACGCCGCTGGCCGCCGAAGACATCGTCAGGTAGGTCGGCGCGTTATCCAGGAACGACGACAGCGACCCGGCCGCCCAGAAGAAATGCCAGGGCTGGGTCAGTCCCAGTTCCGTGCCCCGGGCGTTGAGTATCATCAGCGCCGGTATCATCGTCACGAATATCCCGGCAAACAGCACGGCCACCTCGATAATCGGGTTGAATGTAAAGCTGTTCGATTGGCGGGTATGCTTTTTGGTCGCCACCAGCGATAATACGGCCATCACCAGCATCAGCGCTTCCTTGACGCCGAACGGCCAGGGATGCTTGGGGTCGGTCCCGAACGGGTCGCCGGCGAAGAATATGGCTGCCACCATTCCGCCCAGCAACAGGAAATTTACCGTGCCTTCAACTCCCAGCTTCTGCTTGGGCTCGACCTGCTCAGTCAGCGCGCCCGGCGTGGCGATGTCCTCGCGGTTGAACTTGAATTGGTCGTAGAGGTTGAATATAATCAGGATTAAACCGCAGACGAACAGCCATTCCTTCCAGAGCGCGAAGGTCCACAGGAAGGGCACGCCCTTAAGGAATCCCAGGAACAAAGGCGGGTCGCCCAGCGGGGTCAGCAGTCCGCCGCAGTTGCTGACCACGAAGATGAAGAATATGATAATATGGGCCTTGTCCTTGCGGGCCTTATTGGCCCGGATAAGCGGCCGGATTAACAGCATCGAAGCTCCGGTAGTGCCGATGAAACTGGCCAGCACCGCGCCGATGGCCAGGACGATGGTATTGATGAGCGGAGTTCCGGCCAGCGAGCCCTTGATATAGATGCCGCCGGAGATGACATAAAGCGCGCCCAACAGGATGATGAACGAGATATAATCAAACCCGACCACCATCAGTTCGTGCGGATTGATTGTGATGATGTAAATAGCCACCGGTATGGCCAGCAGGATGGAGATAATGCCCTTATTGAAATTACTTTCCCACCAATGGCCGAAAGCCAGGGGGATGATGGCGATAGCCAGGAGCATCAGGACAAACGGGGCAACGGACCAGAGCGGCAGGTTCTTACCCACTTCGGTAGCCGATTCCGCCGACTCACACAAGGCCGGTCCGGCCAGGGCCAAGATAATGGCGATTGTCAGCAGGGCATATTTGGCTTTTATCATACTATACTCTTTCTATCTGCTAAGCCGCAGCGAAGTCCCGTCGAATGACGGGATGGTTAAAAGGACGCCATTTAATCCAGCCCGCCCGGATTGTCAAGTAAAACAGGTTTAGAGCCATTTCGACCAAAGGGAGTTACCTGGCTCTTATCCAGTGCGAAAAACGGGCTTAGTGATATTTGCACTGGGCCAGAGGTGGTTCTGTGTGGTGATACAGAGCGTGGGCTAAAAGTCAAGCTGGTTCCGCACCGCCAGGACCAGCTCTTTGATGCGGGCCAGCTTTTTGGTTTCGGCTTTGGTCAGGGATGGCTGCCTGTCCCGCTCGATGGTATGGATAAGTTCCACCGCCCGCTCGATATCGAATTCCGCCCGGCCGGACAGGTCGTTCAAATCCATATCGAAATCATCCGAGTCCACGTCGAGCAAATCCCGGTTAAACGGCTTTTTGATGAATTCCCTGCGGTAACGGCCGAAATTCCAGATTAAGTCATTAAGCCCTTTTTCGACTGACCCTTTTTTGATATAGGCCTCGGCCCGCTCGGCGTAGGCCTGCGAAACGGTAACAAAATCATCGGGCAGTTCACCTTCCTTGATGGCCCGGGTAAAATCGGCGATGGCATCATCGGCCCGGCCCAGTTTAGCCAGTAGTTTGCCGCGGTGTATCAGCGGGAAAATATGTCCGGTCCGGTGGTGTTTCACGGCCTGGTCATAGGCGGCTAGGGCCGCTTTATTATTGCCGGCATGCTCCTGTTTTGCGGCCTGGCTCAGATAGTCCGCTTCAGTCCAGTCATATTTGGTCAGCCCAAACATCTTGTCCAACCCCATTTCGTGGCCGATTTCCATCGCATCCAGGATATTGCCGAAGGTAATCATATTGGTTATCTGTTCCATCAACTCCGGCGTCACCTCGATGGTGCCGGCGGACTCCTCGTTCAGCATGCTGTAAATCTTGAAAGCCCGGTCGGTATATTCGGACAGCTTCCGTGTTTCCCGGACGCCCTCTTTCCTGGGCGAAAACAGGTCGTAATAGGCCTTAAGGATGGTTTGGACCAGTTCCAGTGTAAGCGGCATCGGGCCCTTAGGCGGGATAACGCCGTCATTAACCAGGCGCCGGTGTAGTTCAACGGCGTCTTCCGAGATAGCCGGCTCCGGTTCATTATGGAACGGCTCGTCATAACGCTGGATGGTCATAGGCGGCAATAAAGCATCAGCCGCAGTAAAAGGCAATGAAAACTGCTTCGTATTTTAGTGGGTGTTTAATTCATTACCTCCGGGCCGTACCGGTATCCTCTACCAGCCGATAGGGTATCGTCCGGCGCCTGATACGCTATTCCCTGGCACCCGATAGGGCATTCCCTGCTACCTGATACCATATCCTCCGGCACACGATGGGCTATCCTCCGGCGCCCGATGCCATATCCCCTGCTACCCGATAGGGTATTCCCTGCCAGCCGGTGGGCTATACCCTCATAGCCGATACCATATCCTCCGGCATCCGATAGGGTATCCTCTGGCACTTGATAGGGCATACCCTGCTACCTGATACCATACCCTCTGGCACACTATGGACTATCCTCCGGCACCCGATACCCCATCCCCCCAGGGGGGATACCCTACCCCCCACCCCCCTGACAGGTTTTTACTCTAAAGGGTTGTGAAATAATGGGTTATGTCAAATTCTAGACGTTTTCGGTAGCAGGAGGGACGTTTGACCGGACGGGGCAGGCCCGCCTGACCGGACGGGCAGGAAGGTCAAAATCACCTGTTTTTGATGCTCTACCCCTCGTATTGGTATTGCTTGCGTTCGGCTTCGGTCAGGCAGATGTATTTTTCGTCTTTGGTCTTGATGATAATCAGTTTTTCCTGGCGTGTCAGCCAGCCGTATCCGCCGTAGGCCTGTTCAACGGGCAGGTTGGTCATCTTGGGCAGGTCGGCTAATTTGACCATTCCGTTCTCGCCCACGCATTTCCAGACCACTCCGGCCGGCGCGCCCACCTCGACGTCGCCCAGCAATATCTGGGCATTCTTAATCTTATGGCAGATTAAGTTAGTCGGGGACCCGTCCATCATAAGCTCTTCCAGATGCTCTTTGGCTTCGGGTTTGGCGTCGAACGCCTTGGCGCGCATAACCGAATAGGTGGCCTTCCAGTTCTTCAGGTCGGCCCGGCAATCAGCGCAGGTCTGCAGGTGGGCGATTAACTCTTCCTTTGTGATGTCCATCTTTTCACCCAGGACATAATCAGTTATGGCAAGCCCGTATTTTTCGCAAGAATTCTTTTTCATAAGTCATTCCCTTTCATCTTATTGCGGATAATATATATCTTGCGCTTCAAATAGTCAAGCGAATATTTGGCGAATTCAGGTTCCTCAAGGATTTCCTTATAGGGCTTGCTGTTGGATATCATTACCATCAGCTTGAGCTCTTCCGGCGTCAGTTTCGCGGTGATATCCGTCAGTTGTCTCTCGGCATCCTCGTAATCTTCCGGGTCCGGCGTGGTATCGGCAATCAGGTCGTCCGGGAAACCGGTCGGCTCGTCCGGGAACGCCTCGGTAAAGGGCTTGGCGTGTTTGCGGCGTTTGCGGTCTTGGTTCAGGCACTCGTTCTTGACGATGGTAAACACCCATTTCCGGAACGAGTTCTGACCCTCGTATTGGAAGTGCCCGTCCTGAATCTCGTTTATTATGGTCAGGACTGCTTGGGAGCGGATATCCTCGATATACGCTTCATCCTTGCCGTAGAAGCTGGTGTTATGAAGGTAAGCCAGGATAATGATGAAATAGCGTTTAAGCAGGGTCTCTAAGGCAGACTTATCCCCGGTCAGGTAAGCGGAAACAAGGAATTCGTCGGAATGAAAGTCTGCGGGCATATAATTAAGTATAGCACCTCAGGGATAGGGCTGAATTCTTATATTGCTATGTGGTATCCTTTGCCAATTTCTTTCGTAATCGTAATCATTCCATCAGAACGGGTAGTCAAAACATACCGCTTTTCTGTTGAACTATTCCATGGTACACCATAAGCATGCTTTTTATAGTCTACATTTTGCGTATCATACTTAATATCTTCATCCGAAATAAAAATGATATCTGGTTTACAATAACTGAAGACGTTTTCGCAATATCCACTTTCACGCCCGTGATGTGATGCTATGAATATATTTACTCGCTTAAGGTGTTCACAAAAGGATTTGTTTTTTAGTAATTCTTCCCAGCCGGCTTTTTCGATATCCCCCGGGAAAACGATGCCCATCCCATCGTAGTGAATGAATGTAACAAGGCTTAGATTATTTGTATCTTTAAAAACAGGGTATTTATTAGAAAATACTTCCCATTCAATAGACGGATACTCTGGAAGATTCGTAACAACTGAAGAATATTCGTTTGCCATATTAATCATTGCCAGAAGCCCCTCGGTAAGTGGACCCGATTCCTCTTTTAACTTTTTCAGTTCGTCGGGTGTGATGCTTTTATTACGGTGAAGTATACTGATAGGAAGAACCTTTCGAAGATTAGCAAGGTCGCTCACGTGATCATCATCGTAATTAGTGATAAAAAAACGCTCTATTGAAGAACAACCATTAGCCGACAAGTATTTAGAAGGACGAAATCCTGTCTCTTCGTTATGACCACAGTCAAAAAGCATTACATTGCCATTATCTGCAATTAAATATGAGCAAAAACCATGCAAAACATCAAACACCTGAATTTTCACATTTTTCCCCCTTAGCCGTTCTAGACTTTTCTATTCCCCAAGTAGCTTGTGCAATGTCTTCAATTTTAGTTATGAACTTGTCAACATTAAGTCCTGCAATAAAAGCGAGGGCTAAAAATCCTAATTCTGTTGATTGTGTTTTTGGTTGTGCTTCAAGTAAAAGAAGTCCCGCCTTTAGGAAAAGGAAACTAACTGCGCCACATAGATGGCTAACAATCGGTCGTATGTAATACCAAGGTTGCCATTGATCATTCCATGACTTTTGGACACATGCATTTAGGTATACTCCGCGAAGACAATAGACAACTCCACCAGTACCACCAATAAGTGCACATGGCAAAACCAAACCTAGTGTGTTCCACCATGGTGGCATGAAGCCTGTTCGCGTCGCACATAGAAGTACGATATCGAGGGTGCATATGAATCCTAAATATACAACTATCTTCTTCATATCATTTATTAACTTTGTAGATATCCTATTAAATTGGTTTTGCACTATCCCCTATTTTAGGATCATTAAATGGAACCTCTTCATTCGGTATTTTTATTGTTTCCTGCTCTCCTCCAAACATGGATGCAATATCGAAAGAAGAAATAACTGGTTTCCGCCTTATTATAGTTTTTTCCCCGGTTTTTTCCATATCTGATGCTATAGTAGCCATCTTTTCTTGAACGTGAATCACTATGCCTGTTCCTTTAACTATTTCTAAATAACCTAGGTTTTCCCCGGTACTTGGGTCCTTTATTTCCTCTGCGCTTAACGAGTAAATTAAGAATCTTTGATTTAGTTTTATGCCGTGCATAGCACCTCTATTAATAACCAACGTACTATGATCAAGAATCCCAACAACACTTGCAGGATATATTTGTTTTTCTTGAGATTGATTATCTGTTTTTTCGTTCATTGTCATACTCCTTATTTTAGTAAATGTATCTTCTAAAAATTCGCCGGGAAAGTAGGTTTTATTATAATCTTAACTAAAGTGCTTTTGTTATTCTCGGATACCTTCTTTGTTACCTCTGTATATCCTGGTAAAATTTCTGATAGCAATATTTGTATTTTTCCATCCTCCTGAATATTTAGAACACGCCCTATAGCTATAAGTCGCTCAAACTCATCGTTATAGTAACAAGAAACTTTAATATTATGAGAAAAAAACTTTGATGGATTAAGTATACACAACACAGAATCAGACTGTGGCGATAATTTTGTACCATGAATAACTTCGGGAAGAATCGGCTGGTTTATTTTTACGACCAGGTATATTACGATTACAATCAAAATACCGCATAATACACATATTGGTATAAACCATTTTAATGAAATGGTTTCATTTGGAGATACCACCCAAAATATAAAGGGAATGATTAAGCTGGCGATTATGCCACCCGCCCACTTTAATATTTTTTTTATCATGGTGTTAATTTATGAGCAACTCACTTACGTCAAAACATAGCTAATATAATTATTTTATCTGCTTGACTTTTTAAATCTACTACAACTTCAATTACTAAGCTTTTAGTATACCATTTCCTATTGGTTGTCAAGTAATCTACCCCTCTTTTCTGCTTAATCCGCTCAATCAGCTTACAAAGAATTTAACAAGAATTCTCATTTTCCAATGTCACCTTTTGCCATCTCGCAACTATATATATTGAGGGGAGCAGATGCCCCCTCGGGAATACTCGGGATAAGAGCCAGTAACTCACTGTGTTCGAACTGGCTCTAAAAAGCCCTAAAAGTAATAGGTGGCTTATGAAAAGATGGCTTATAATGATTTTGGCAATAGTCCTTACAGGAGGCTGCGCTTTAGTGGTCCTGGTGGCGGCCCCGGCATTAGGTCTGCGTGACCGTGATGGTGCCGAGGTGGCTCTTATAATTGATTTGAGCCGGCAACCGCCCCAGGACCCTAACCCTTATATAACCGAATACGAACGGATGCTTTGGCCGACAGTCAGGATTAAGACGGGTAACTCCACCGGCTCCGGGGTTATTATCCAGTCTAATGAGTCTAAAAAGTCTATGGAGTCTAAAGGGTCCGTGGAAAATGACTCTTGCGACTCTTTAGACTCTAAAGACTCTATAAACTACTGGGTTTTGACCGCGGCTCACGTGGTGGGGAACAGCTCCAATGTAACAGTTGAATTCTTTTATCCTGACTCTGTAGAAATCAACGCCTTGGTGGTGATAACAGACACCACCAAGGACCTTGCCCTCATAAGGATACGGCCGAACCTTCTCCCTCCACAAGTCTATTCGGCAACCCTGGCCCCAAAGAGCTACCAGCCGTACCTTTTCAGGCCTGTCTATACCATCGGTTGCTCTCTGGGGCTTCCTCCCCGGCCGTCACAGGGAATCATCAGCGTTATTGAGGATGCTTACTGGGAAGTGTCCAGCCCTATATTACCCGGTAATTCCGGCGGACCGGTTTACGATAGTAAAACCTTTGAGGTTATCGGGATTGCCGTCTGGGTCAGGATTTATAAAGACCAACTTATAACTACTATGGCAGGAATAGTTCCTATAGGAGAAATATATGAGTTTCTTAAAGCCACAGATTACACGGATTAACACTAGAGTCAGATCGGTAACTCTTGCAGCGCACAAGGGCTTACCGTTAACGCGTAGTTGTGAATTTAGCATGTCCCAACGAAGCTGCGCTTGTTGGGATCTAAGAGCCAGTAACGCCCTTGCCCGTTTGGCCGGGCAATTGCTAACTGGCTCTAAGAGAGGGAGGTGATAACAATGATAAAAAGCAAAGCAAGGATATCGATAGTTGCGGTCATTACCCCGGACCCGGATATGGGTGCCAAGTGGGTGCGGGACCTGACCGGCAACGCGGATACCATCAACAAGAGGCGCAAGAAAAGGGTTGATACGGACGGCACTTTCGGCCAACTGATAGCAACTCAATCTGCGGATGAATACGGGCCAATGGTTGCGCCCGGATTCGTATCCAAGGGCGACCTCTCGGCTGAAGATATTCGCACTAAGCAACGCGATAACCTGATGAATGCCTACAACAAGTACAACGACAACCTGGATAGGATGTTCGAGGAAGTTGACGGTGTTGAGGCCAAACGGTTCAAGGAATCCGTTGAGGCCAAACAGTCCTCCTGGGAGGAAGGCATTCCCAAGGTACTGCGGCTTACCGGGAGCAAGGCAAACGGTAGGCAGGCGGCATCTCTGGTCGGCTATTGGCTGACCGGATACCAGCATATTGTCGGGCAAATGCCTGAGGGCACGGTCGTTCTGGCCGGTGGTCCTTACGACATCGCCAAGGCAAAGCTGAAAGCTACCCTGCGCACCGGATTGACCCAACTGTTGGTTCAGACCGGCGTGACTGTTACGGCATCGGGTTATTCCGCTACCGTTCTGGCGTCACAAAACCAGCGTATCAAGGATTATCTGGAGAGTATGGCTGACCCGCTCAAGGCAACTGACTGGGTATCAACCATTACCGCGGATAAGTCCTACTGCGTCTGGTTCGTGGAGGAAGGCCAGCTGAAACTGGAGGTTCAGATTTATATACCATAAGGTATGTAACAGGAGAAGGGGCGAGTGCCTGCCCGCCGGCAGGCGGGCACCGCCCTTAACCTCCAACACTATGAAAAGGATTTATGAAACGGATATGGCAACAACGAAGACAATGTCAGGCATTAACCGAGTATCTCCGGCCCTGTCGAAACCAAGCTTTCTACAGGTTCGGCAGAAAAAGGTGGTATGTCTGCCCGGACCATAAGTTCGGGAACGCAAAAGGAGTGATGTTTTATGGCAAGGACTTTATTAGACCGAATCAACGAAATCAAAACAAAGCACTTAAGCCCGCAATCGGTTACGGGCGACAAGATAGCAGATAATGCTATCGCGGAGAAACACATCAAGGACGGCTCGGTTACCAAGGCCAAGATTGCCGACGGCGTTATCGGCAAGGACGAGATAGCGGACGGCGCAGTCAGCACGCCCAAGATAGCAGGCAACGCCGTAACCACGGATAAAGTTGCCAACTCGGCAATAACACCGGAAAAGGTTGCGGACGGGGCCATCACCGCACCAAAGATAGCGGACAATGCCATTACCACGGCCAAGATTGCCACAGGCGCAATCACTCGGGACAAGGTGGCGGATAAATCAGTCGGCACGGCCGACCTGGTGGACGGGGCGGTCACCAATCCCAAGATTGCAGACAATGCTGTAACCCAGGGTAAGATAGCGGCTAACTCGGTCGGTTCGAGCGAGTTGATAGCCGGCGCGGTCGGTAACACGGAACTGTCCAGCAATGCCGTAACCCCGCCCAAGGTGGATGCGGTCAATGCTCCGGCGGATGGGCAAGTGGTTTCTTACGAACAGGCGACGGGTAAGTTTAAGTATGTGACCTCAGCCGGAGGCATAACACGGCCATTGATTCCGCCAATAGAAAACGCAGAAATCGCAGGAGACGCAGTAACCGCCGAAAAGATAGCAACAGGCGCTGTTACCAATGCGAAGATAGCCGACCGGGCCGTTGATTGGGTCAAGATTGCGCTGAGCTCCATCAACCACGAATTGCTCTACAATATCGCCCCGCCTACGGACGGACAAATACTGTCTTTCGATGCGGCCACCGGCAAGTTTAATTGGATTGCTCCGCCCACCGGCGGTGCGGGCGGGATGCAGTTGACCCTGTTGTCCGGCCAGCCCTTGGTGTTCTCCGAGAACTCGATGACCGATATTGACCAGTTGGTGGACCTGTCAACCCAGATTCCGGCCACGGCCCAGGCGGTGCTCTTAGAAATCCAGTTCAACGCCATGTCCGTGCCGGTGGGTATGGAACAGATATTGACCGTATTCGGTAGAAGGGCTGGGATGAACTTCGGCTCAAGCACGGTGCACTTTATATGGCAAAACATCGCCAACCTGAACCAGAATGCCTATAAAGAGGCAACCCTGGCGGTAGATGCACTTAGACAAATCAAGGTGATGATTACCAAATCGGGTCAGTTCTGTAGCACGAATGTGTGGGTGAAAGGGTATATTGAATGAGTCTGAAGAGTCTAAAGGGTTTGTGGAGTCTGTGGAGTCAGGCTTTGCGCTCTTCTTGCCCCGTTAGAGGTACGTCTCTAATGGGGCAAGCTCGAACCGGCACTAAGAAGGGATAAGTGACAAGGGGCGACCTTTAATTGGTCGCCCCTTATTTATTTGAACCAGAATATTAATGAATTTATTGATTCACCTGGACCGGCGATTCTTTCCAGATGGTTCCGTCGCCCAATTGGCCCTTGTTGTTATTGCCCCAGGCCCAGAGGGTGCCGTCGGCTTTAAGCGCCAGTGTGTGCTGCCAGCCGGCCGCGATGGCAATCCAGTTGGTGCCGGTAATCTGGGTGGGGAGGGTTTTATCGGTATTGGTGCCGTCGCCCAGCTGTCCGTAATTATTATAGCCCCAGCCGTAAAGGGTGCCGTCGGTCTTGAGGGCCACGGTATAATTCTCTCCGGCGGATACGGCCGACCAGTTGGTGCCGATACCGATCTGGGTGGGCAGGGTGCGGAGTGAAGTAGTCCCGTCGCCTAATTGCCCATAGGAATTATTGCCCCAGGTCCAGAGCGTGCCGTCGGTTTTGAGCGCCACGGTGTGAAATAGGCCGGTGGACACGGCGGCCCAGTTGGTGCCGGCAACCTGGTTTGGGACATTTTTCAATAAAGTTGAGCCATCGCCTAATTGCCCGTAGGAGTTAATGCCCCAGGACCAGAGCGTGCCGTTGGCCATAATGGCCGCGGTGTGCCATCCGCCGGCCGATACGGTCGACCAGTTGGTGCCGGTAATCTGTGTCGGGGTATTATGATCTGTTAGTGTTCCGTCGCCCAGCTGGTAGTTGTTATTGCGTCCCCAGGTCCAGAGTGTGCCGTTGGCCATAATGGCCGCGGCGTGATTGGTGCCGGCGGACAAGGTGGCCCAGTTGGTGCCGGTAATCTGGGTGGGGAGGGTTTTATCGGTATTGGTGCCGTCGCCCAGCTGTCCGTAATTATTATAGCCCCAGCCGTAAAGGGTGCCGTCGGATTTGATGGCCAAGGTATAGTATTCGCCGGCATCCATAGTCGACCAGGCGGTACTGGTAATCTGAGTAGGAACTATTATCCCGGAGCCGGCGCCCAGTTCGCCGTAGGTGTTGCCGCCGCAGGCCCAGAGTGTGTTGTCGGACTTGATGGAAACTGAATGTTGTTTGCCGGCGGTGATATTGGACAGGCCGGTGGCGGAGGTGACACGCCAGCCGGTGCCGATTGCCTGGGCGGGCACGGTTTTATCCGGCGAGACGCCGGTGCCTAGCTGGCTGTAATAATTAAATCCCCAGGACCAGATGGTGCCGTCGGTTTTGAGGGCGATGGTGTGATATACGCCGGCTGACACGCTTGCCCAGCCGGTGCCGGTGACCTGGACCGGGTCGGCCCGGTTTGTGATTGTGCCGTCGCCCAGGACGCCGTATTCATTTTGGCCCCAGGCCCAGAGAGTGCCATCGGTTTTAATGGCGCTGGCATGGTATTGGTTGGTGGTAACAGATGCCCAAGTGGTGCCGGAAACCTGGGTCGGGACATAGGGGGCGGTCATTCCATTAGATCCCCAACTCCACAGGGTATTGTCGGTCTTGATGGCTATGGTGTTAAACCAGCCGGCGGCAATGACTGACCAGGTGGTGCCGGCAATCTGGGTGGGAGAGGTTTTGCTGATGGTGGTGCCGTCGCCTAATTGACCGAACCCGTTATCGCCCCAGGTCCAGAGTGTGCCGTCGGTTTTGAGGGCTGCGCTGTAGCCAATGCCGGCGGCAATGGCCGACCAGCTTATGCCGGTAACCTGAATGGGAATAGAGCTGTCGGTGGTTGTTCCATCACCCAGTTGGCCTAAGTCGTTTTTTCCCCAGGCCCAGAGTGTACCGTCTGTTTTAAGGGCCAGATTGTGATTCTGGCCGGCGGCTACGGCCGACCAGCTTATGCCGGTGACCTGGAGCGGGATGGTACTGTAAGTACCTGTTATTCCGTTGCCCAGCTGGCCTTCTGCATTCCTGCCCCAGGCCCAGAGTGTGCCGTCGGCCTTGATGGCCAGGCTGTGGTTTTCGCCGGCGGCGATGGTGGACAGGTTGGTTCCGGTGACCACTTTCCAACCGGTGCCGAGCACCGGGGTCGGAATATTCCGCTTGGTATCTGTCCCATCGCCCAGACAGCCGGCGCCATTCCTGCCCCAGGCCCAGAGCGTACCGTTGGCCTCCAGGGCCAGGTTATGATACCAGCCGGCGCTGATCCTGGCCCAGTTGGGAACGGTGTCTGTAACGGTAATAGTGATGGTCGATTCGGCGTAGAGACTGCCCGTATCGGTTACCCGGAAGGTGACCGGATAAGCGCCGGCCTGGGCATAGTTGGGTGTCCAGGAGAATACGCCGGATGAAGAGATAATGCTTGAGCCGGCCGGCAGGTCGGCGGATGAATAGGTGAGCGTATCGCTATCAAGGTCTGCGCCGGAGACGGTGAATGACAGTACGGCGCCTTCATTGACGGACTGGTTGGTGATGGTATTAAGGGTCGGAGTGCGGTTGATATTGGCGACGGTGATATAAATAGACCTTTCGGCTTGGGCGTTTTCGTCGTCGGTTACCCGGAAGGTGACGTAATGCGAACCGGACTGGGTATAGGACGGCGTCCAGGCGAAGACGCCGGTGGTAGAAATAAGCGTCGCGCCTATCGGCAGGTTGGGCGATGAATAGGCCAGGACGTCGCCATTAGCGTCGGTGCCGGAAAGGGTGAATGACAGTGCGGCGCCTTCGTTGACTGACTGGTTGGCGATGACGGCCAGTGACGGCGTATAGTTCGGGAGAGGTTCGCCGGACGAGCCGCTGGAACCGCCGCCTCCGCCGCCGCAGCCGCCGTAGTTGAACGCCGTTATATATGTAACAAATAAGGCCAAGACCAACACTTTCATCAATAGTTTGCGCATACCATACTCCTTTTATTAGATTTGTTACTGCATTTTCCACTTCAGTAGTATCAATATAATTGTTATTAATTTCCTGTCAAGTAAATATCCGGGTTTGTTAGGTTACTCTTGACTTCGCTGCCAAGGATAGTAATCTTTAGAGTTTAATAATATGGATAAATTTCAGTTAGTCACCAAGCTCAAGCCCCGGGGCGACCAGCCCGCGGCTATCAAGCAGTTGACCGCCGGCATCCTGGCCGGCAGGCCGCACCAGACGCTTCTGGGCGTGACCGGCTCGGGCAAGACATTTACCATAGCCCACGTCATCAATAACACCAACCGGCCGGCCCTGATTATGTCGCCTAACAAGACACTGGCCGCCCAGTTATACGCCGAGTTCAAGGAGCTGTTCCCGCATAACGCGGTGCATTATTTCGTCAGTTATTACGACTATTACCAGCCCGAGGCCTATATCCCGCACAAGGATATGTATATCGAAAAGGACGCGGCCATAAACGAGAATCTGGAGCGCTTGCGGCTGGCGGCCACATCGTCCCTGATGTCGCGCCGGGACGTGATTATCGTGTCCAGCGTTTCGTGCATCTACGGCCTGGGCGACCCGGAAGACTATGCCGGGATGGTCCTGCCCCTGCGGATTGGCGATGTGCTTAGCCGCGAGTCCGTGCTCAAGCGCCTGATAGATATGCAATACGAGCGGAATGAATATGAGTTCAAGGCCGGACTGTTCCGGGTGCGCGGCGAATCAATAGAAGTTTTCCCGGCCTACGACGAGACGGCCATCAAGATAGTTTTCAGCCAGACGGCCACTTCCAGCTTCATTAAGGAAATCAGCCGCTTTCAGCCGCTGACAGGAACAATAATGGAGACGCTCAAGAGTTATAACGTCTTTCCGGCCAAGCATTTCGTCATACCGGAGACCAAGATAGGCCGGGCGGTCAAGTCCATCCGGCAGGAGTTAAAAGAGACCCTGGCCCGGATGAAGAAGCAGAAGAAACTGCTCGAGGCGCAACGTTTGAAGACCCGGACCAATTACGACCTGGAGATGTTGCAGGAGCTGGGCTATTGCAAGGGCATAGAGAACTATTCGCGCCATTTCAGCGGGCGGCTGGCCGGGCAGAGGCCGTACACGCTGGTGGATTATTTCCCCAAGGACTTTCTGTGCTTTATGGACGAGTCGCACACGGGCGTTCCGCAGGTGCGCGGGATGTTCTTCGGCGACCGGGCCCGCAAGGAGGTATTGATTCAATACGGGTTCAGACTGCCTTCGGCCCTGGATAACCGGCCGATGCAGTTCGATGAGTGGGAGAAGGCGATTAATCAGGTGGTATACGTTTCGGCTACGCCCGGGCCGTATGAGATGGACCGGACCAAGGGCGAGGTGGCCGAACAGATTATCAGGCCGACCGGGCTGGTTGACCCGCAGATTGTCGTCCGGCCGATTACCGGGCAGATAGACGACCTGCATAAGGAGATGGTTACCCGGATTAAGCGCAAGGAGCGCATCCTGGTGACCACCTTGACCAAGCGGCTGGCCGAGGACTTGAGCGTTTATTTCCAGGGCAAGAACATCAAGGGCCGGTATTTGCATTCGGAGATAGACACCATCGAGCGCACCCAGATTCTCAGGCAACTGCGCGAGGGCAAGTTTGACGTGCTGGTCGGTGTTAACCTGCTGCGTGAGGGGCTGGACCTGCCTGAGGTGTCGCTGGTGGCCATCCTGGACGCGGATAAGGAGGGTTTCCTGCGTTCGACTACGTCCATCATCCAGACGGTCGGGCGGACGGCCCGGAACGTCAACGGGCTGGTGGTGCTTTATGCCGACCAGATGACCGGCTCGATGCAGAAGGCCATAGACGAGACCACTCGCCGCAGGAATATCCAGCTGGCATATAACAAGAAGTATAAGATAACGCCTAAGACCATAAAGAAGGCGATAATGAACGGGATAGACCTGGAGCAGAAGGCCGAAGGCATCAACCGTAAGGCCGGCGGGTTCAGGGATAGGGAATACGACGATTTGGAGGCATTGAGGATACTGAGGCAGGAATTGTTCGAGTCGAATAAGTAATAGCCACGGAGACACAGAGTTCACAGAGGCGGATTTAATTATAATTTTATATTCTCCGTGTGCTCTGTGTCTCTGTGGCAAGATTATATGAAGATAAAACAGTTACCATCTGATTTTGTGGTGCGTGAGGTGTCCGGGATTAAACCCGGTCGAATGGGAATCTATGCCGTCTACGAGCTGGCTAAATTCGACATCGGCACGATAGAGGCGATGGACATCATCGGCAAGTTCTGGGCCCTCAGCCGCAAGGCCATCTCGGCCGGCGGGCTTAAGGACCGCCACGCCCAAACCGCCCAGTTGATTTCCATCTACCGCGGGCCGGACAAGGACATGACCCAGGACCGGTTTCAGCTCAAATACCTGGGCCGGGTTGAACACGCCATCGGGCCGGATTCGTTCGATGCCAACCACTTTGACATAACCATCCGCGATTTGTCCAAGCCCGAGATGGACCGGATAACCCAGCGGCTGGACGAGGTCAGACGGGACGGCCTGCCCAACTACTTTGACGAGCAGAGGTTCGGGTCGGTGCGCGCCGGGAACGACTTCGCCGCCAAGCAGCTAATTCGGCGCGATTATGAAGGCGCCCTGAAGACGGCCCTGACCTCGACCTCCGCCGCGGACCGCAAGCAGGTCAGGGATGTCAGGACCGCCATCAGCCAGAACTGGGGCAAATGGGCGGAGCTGATGGGGTTATTGCCCAGGTCACCCGAGCGGAGCATCGTCAACTATCTCCGGGACCATAAACCGGTCAATTTCAGGCGGGCCTTCGAGCTGATTGACCCCAAGCTGGTGCTGTTGTACCTGCACGCCTACCAGAGTTATCTGTGGAATAAAGGGCTGAGCCAGTACCTAACGCGGAATATCCAGAATGGGGCAAATAGTAATTCAGAATTTATCAGGTTTCCGTATATGCTGGGCGAGTTCGTATTCTACCGGCAATTGCCTACTGAGGCGCTGGAATCGCTCCAAGGGCTGAGTATTCCGTTTGTGACCCACCGGACCGTATATAATGACTCCACAATCAGGCAGATATTCGAAGGGATACTCAAGGAAGAGGGCATCAGGATGGAAGATTTCAAGATTCGCGGTATGGTCAAGACATATTTCCGCAAGGGCGAGCGCAATGCCATAATATTTACGGATAAGCTGTCGGTCACGGCGGCGGAAAGCGATGAGCTTAATAAAGGTAAGCAGAAGATGACCGTATCATTCGAGATACCCCGCGGCGCCTACGCCACTATCCTGGTAAAGCGGCTGACATACGATTTCTCACTGAAAGCCATTTAATTTATTGACTTTTTTGGTTATTTAGTTATAATGACAAAGTTATTTTTATCATCACTAAAGAGGATATATGATAGATACGCATGCGCACCTGGATTTCCCGGATTATAAAGATGACTTGTCGGCGGTTATAGAGCGTGCGCAGGGCAACGGAGTAAGCCACATAATAACCGTCGGAACGGATATGGCATCCAGCAAAAGGGCTATTGATATCGCCAGCCGGTATTCTAATGTTTACGCCTCGGTCGGCATTCACCCGAGTAATTCCAAGGATGTGAAACCGGAGGACTGGAAGGAATTCGAGAAGCTGATTAGCGAGAAGAAGGTGGTAGCCATAGGCGAAACCGGATTGGATTTTCACAAGGACTACGCGCCCAAGGATGCGCAGGAGAAGGTTTTTATCAAGCAGCTGGAGCTGGCCAGCGAGTATGAATTGCCGGTGATAGTTCATTCGCGCGAGGCGCATCCGGAATGCCTTAAGACGCTTAAACAGGTAATGGGCAATGAAGTCATCGGAGTGGCGCACTGTTTTTCCGGTACGGCCGAAGTAGCTGAAGAATACCTGAAGTTGGGTATGAGTATCTCCATCGGCGGGCCGATAACATTTCCCAAATCGGAACAGCTTAAGAAGGTGGCCAAGAAGATTACCGTAGAAAACCTGTTGCTTGAGACTGACTGCCCGTTCCTGGCGCCCCAATCCAAAAGAGGGCAGCGGAACGAGCCTGCATATCTGACCTATTGCATCGAGGAGTTGTCCAAAATATACGGCCTGAGTATTGCGGATATTGACAGGGTTACATCGCATAATGCCAAGAAGCTTTTTGGGTTTGAACAGCTGGTAAAAGAAGGCGAGGTTGCCTATTCGATAAGGAATTCTTTATACCTTAATATCACCAATCGCTGTACGGCCCAGTGCTATTTCTGCGTGACCAAGTTTACCGATTACGTCAAAGGCCATAACCTGAGGCTCAAGATTGAGCCTTCATTAGAAGAGGTGATAAAGGCGATACCGGATAACGTGTCGAAGAAGTATAAAGAGGTGGTGTTTTGCGGTTACGGCGAGCCGACTCTGAGGCTGGATGTCATCAAGGGTGTGGCCAAGCATCTTAAGAACAAGGGGATGAACATCAGGCTCAATACCAACGGGCACGGCAATCTTATCCATAAACGGTCCATCGCCGTTGAACTTAAGGGGTTGATTGATGTCGTTTCGGTCAGCTTGAACGCCACCGACCCGAAAGAATATGTCAAAACCTGCAACCCGCAGTTCGGCGAGATTACGCTGAGCAAGGTGTTGGAATTTATTAATGACGCCAAGAATAACCTGCCCTATGTGGAAATAACCACGGTCATAAGGCCGGGTATCGAGGCGGACAGGTTCAGGGATTTTGCCAAAGAACTGGGGGTTGATTTCCGGGCCCGGATTTATAACGAGGTCGGCTGAACCTTAGAATTTATAACCCTGGAGCACGCCTTTCAGCTTAACCTGATTTTCTTTGGACATTTCCGTCAGGGGCAGTCGCATCTCGCCATTAAGCCGGCCCAGCATTTTCATCGCGGCCTTGACCGGGATGGGGTTGCTTTCAATGAATAGGGCTTTATTGATAGGCCCGAGTTGGTAATGATATTGTTTGGCTAGCCTGATATTTCCTTGTTCAAAGGCATTGATCATTGCGACTATATTTTTAGGCAAGATGTTACTGCTGACCGAAATCACGCCCTTGCCGCCGAGGCAGAGAATCGGGAAAGTCATATAATCATCGCCCGACAGGATGGTTATGTTACAGAGTGATTTTATTTGTCCGACCTGTTCGAGGCTGCCGCTGGCTTCCTTGATGGCCGCGATATTCTTTATTTCCGAAAGCCGGGCGACCGTTTCCGGGGCGATGCTGACTCCGGTGCGGCCCGGAACATTGTAAAGGATTATCGGCAGCCTGGTTTTGGCGGCGATAGCCTTGTAATGCAGGTAAAGGCCGTTCTGTGTAGGTTTATTATAGTAGGGCGTCACTATTAGGGCGCCGTCCAGGCCAATGGCTTCGGCCATTTTAGTGAGTTTAATGCTTTTAGCCGTATCGTTGGTGCCTGTCCCGGCGATAAGCGTTATCTTATTACGGAAATATTTTACGGCCGTTTTATAAATGGCGGTTTTTTCGTCATCGCTAAGGGTTGGGCTTTCGCCAGTGGTGCCGCAGAGCACCAGTCCGTTAACGCCTGAACTTATCTGGAAATCTATCAGTTCTTTGAGCTTCTTGAGGTCAAGTTGCTGCTTTTTGAACGGGGTAACCAGGGCGGTAATGCATCCGTTGAACATAATCAAATCCTTCTGCTAATCAGCTGTTTCATTTCCCGGACGGCTTGTTCCAGTCCGACCGTTACGGCATGGGAAATAATGCTATGGCCGATGTTTAGTTCCTCGATTTCCAGAATATTGGTAATCCCACCGACATTAACATAAGTTAAGCCGTGTCCGGCGGCTACGCTCAGGCGCATATTTCGGGCGCTGACAGCGGCTTCGCCTAATTTGATATAACAAATCCTTTTCTTTTCCGGGTCTTTGGCGTTGGCGTATTCTCCGGTGTGGAGTTCTACGATATTCGCGCCGATTAATTTGGCTATCTGGAGCTGTTCCCGGTCCGGGTCGATGAATACGGAAACGGCAATATTATTTTTCCTGAAAAGCTTAGTGAATTCTTCGGCCCGTTTGCGTTCTTTTACGATATTTAATCCGCCTTCGGTGGTTAGTTCTTCACGGCGTTCGGGGACAAAGGTAACCTGGTCCGGTTTTACTTCCAGGGCGATTTTAGCGATTTCGTCAGACATGGCCATTTCCAGGTTCAGCTTGGTCGTGATAGTTTGGCGCAGCAGCCTTAGGTCGCGTTCCTGGATATGGCGGCGGTCTTCGCGCAGGTGAACCACAATGCTGTCAGCTCCGCCCAATTCAGCCATAACCGCGGCACGCACCGGGTCTGGTTCAAAATGTTGGCCGATAGTGATATCGCGGTAGCGCGCCTGGCGGATTGTCGCGATATGGTCAATATTAACGCCTAGTTTTATCATAGAGTTATAACGTCTTTTTTACTATATTAGCCAGCTCTTTAGCAAGTATTTCTATCTGTTTTTTGCTCTTGCCTTCCACCATTATTCTAAGCAGGGGCTCGGTGCCGGAGTATCTCAGGGATAGGCGGCCTTCATTGCCCAGAATTCTTTCAACCTCGGCGGCCTTGGACATCAGTGGCTTGATATTTTTTATCGGAAGTTTTGATTTCACCTTGACATTTACCAGAATTTGAGGGTATTTAGTCAGGCGTTTGGCCAGGGTTAAAAGGCTGGTATTTTCCTCCTTGACTATTTTTAGGATTATTAAGGCCGTTAGCAGGCCGTCTCCGCTCAAGGAATAATCCGAGAAAATAATATGGCCCGAGGGCTCACCGCCCAGGACGTAACCTCCAGAAAGCATTTTATTCAAGACGTATTTATCACCGACCGGCGTAGCCACAATATTGATATTTAGTTTTTTGAGGTAAGCGTTCAGCCCGGAATTTGTCATTATAGTCCCGACGATAGTATTCTTTTTGAGGAGTTTTTTCTTCTTTAGGTGCATTGCCCCGATTGATAAAACAAAATCCCCGTCGCGCACGATTCCTTTTTGGTCGGACATGATTACACGGTCAGCATCGCCATCGAAAGAAAACCCGGCATCCGCCTGGTGTTTTACGACAGACCTGCTCATTACGGTGGGGTGTAAGGCGCCGCAATAGAGGTTGATATTCTTGCCGTTAGGATGGTTGTTGATAGCGATGACTTTTGCGCCGAAAGATGATAGGACAGATGGAGCTATTTCGGATGCCGCGCCATTAGCGCAGTCAACTACTATTTTAAATCCTTTTAGGGAAAAATCTGGTCCTACCGCCTTTTTGAGTAAATGATTAACATATAGGTTGCGTAATTTATCGCCGTTATTAATCATGCCCGGGCGGATATTTTTCAGCTTAACAGGTAGTTTATTTAAAAGGTGTTTTTCAATGAGAAGTTCTGTTTTAGCAGGTATTTTTAGTCCGTTTTTACCGAATATTTTTATTCCGTTGTTATCAGCCGGATTATGTGAGGCTGATATCATTATGCCCATGTCGAATCCTTTTTCTTTTGTCAAGAACGATAAAGTTGGGGTGGGTATTATCCCAGCGTCGGTAATATTTATTCCGTATGGAAGGATTCCGGCTGAGAGTGATTGCATTATTGATTTTCCGGAAATCCTGGTGTCACGCCCGATAATTATTTGGGATGAAGGTTTTAGGATTAATCCTATGGTTTTGCCGAGTTTGACAAGGGATTCCGGTGTAAGCCATCCCGAGTTCGCAACATCTCTGATACCGTCAGTTCCGAATATTCTCATGGCTATTTAGGTGTTTCCGGAGGTTTAGGCGGCTCGGGCGGGGGAGGAGGGGTATTTTTTTCTGGAGGTTTAGGCGCTTCCTGTGCCGGTGGTTGTGGCGCTATGATATCAAGGGTTATTTGCTCTATTGGTTCAGCCAGTTCGATATCCTTAGGCGCATCCGGAGCTAATTTGAATTCCAAGGATGCGGTAAAGCTCATCGGAGGTTTAACTTCGGCGATATCGTTATATAATGAGGCTACGTTAACGAATAGATTCATGCTCTGTATTTTTAATAATTTTATGCTGGATAGAGGTCCTTTAACTTTTACCCCGCGCTCTTTTGATTTTAGCTGGATTTGATAAGGGAAATCAATGGGTATCAGAAGTTTTACGGGCACTTGAAAAACGGAATCGCTCATTTCGGCTTGAATATTCACTTCCACGTTAAATTTATCTTCGCTATATATTTTTTCGCCATCCAGTAAGGGGTCTATCTGCCCGGTACGCGAAAATGTTTTTTTATGTCCGGTTATGTCTATTTTCATTATTGAAATGCTGTCATATTTATTTAGAATATGAAGAGGTCCTTTCGCTAGAATGTCCGAAGGCTCGGCCCGGACTCCAGCGACTCGGTATTCTTTCTCAGGAGTTCCTTTAAGACAATTATCAGTCCTGATTTTCATGTATTTAGAGCCTTCTTTATATAAGACCACTCGGATTTTAGATGGTACAATAGAAACTATTTTGATGCCCGGAG
This sequence comes from Candidatus Brocadiia bacterium, assembly GCA_041658285.1. Lineage (NCBI taxonomy): Bacteria > Pseudomonadati > Planctomycetota > Candidatus Brocadiia > Candidatus Brocadiia bacterium. Next base: position 365,148 of record JBBAAP010000001.1, on the reverse strand, counting down.
CTAGTTTAAAATCTTTAGCGGATAATTCCTCAATAAACATTTGGTTTAATATATCAGGGTTGAGGTTGGCTATACGGTGTTTGCATATTAAATTAGTCGGAGGTTCTGTTTTTGCGGCATATTTCAGCCTGATTGATAATTCACTGATGGGGTCGCCTTCTAAAGTTTCCACCCGGCTAAGAATCTGTGATGGCGCTTCGATTTTAATTTGGGCGGTTGTATCTAGAGGATTTTCTAATTGCAAGCCTATATAGTACCAGACCAATAAAGCCAGGATAAGAGCGGTAACTTTTGTGCCAATATTATCAGTAAGAATCTTTTTAAATGAAATCATAGCTATTTATGGTAAATATCATGAATTGTTTTCTTTATTGCATCTTTATCCATGCCGCTTTTTAACTGCCCATTAACGCATAATGAGACCTGCCCTGTTTCTTCTGAGGCAATCAGGACGATGGCGTCGCTTTCTTCGGTTAATCCGATAGCGGCGCGGTGTCTGGTGCCTATTGTCTTAGGTATATTTTTGTTCTCGGTTAAAGGGAACAGGCATCCGGCGGCGATGACCCTTTCATCCTTGATGACTACGCCTCCATCGTGAAGGGCGGAGCCGGGATAGAATATGGTTTGTATTAACTCATTTGAAACATCGGCATCTATGTATGTGCCGCCTTCAATATAGGGTTTTAAGCCTATTTCTCTCTCAATTGCGACCAAAGCTCCATATTTACTTCCAGAAAGCTCAAATATCGCTTCAACTACCTCATCAATAACACCAGATTTAGTTTTTAAGAATGGCTTGAAGAAAGGATTTTGCCCCAATCTAAGTAGGATTCGGCGAAGCTCCGGCTGGAAAATAATTACCAGTGCGACGATAAGAAAAACTAAAAACCAATCATTCAAAATCCAGGAAATAGTATCCAGTTTAAACTGTTTGGCAACAGTTTTTACCAGTATGAATACTACGAGAAAACCGATAATTACACCCCTGAGTATACCTATACCGCCTGTGCCTTGCAGACTTTTTAGCAAGAAATAGAAAAATGCAAAAAGCAGGCCAATTTGCGCGGTTACAGTAATGATTTCTTGAATACTAATACTCATTTTATAATATTATCGCAAATAGTAGCCACCTGTTTCATTTCGCTCACATCGTGCACTCTGACTATATTGGCGCCATTTAGTATGCTTATCGCTACTGAAGCAGCTGTTCCTAGTAATCTTTTTTCTGGCACTAGGTTTAAGGTTGCGCCTATAAAAGATTTACGGGACGGGCCTACTAATATTGGGTAACCTAAGGTTTTTAACTCCGACAACCTTTTCAAAATGATGTAATTATCTTCTATTCTTTTACCAAAACCAATTCCTGGGTCAATAATAATTTGATTTTTACTTATGCCTTTTGACAGGGTTAATGCTATCCTTTCCCTAAAGTACTCCTTTATTTCAGAGATTATATTTTTATAGCAAGGTTTATTCTGCATGTTTCTGGGGGTGCCTTTAATGTGCATTATAACAACTGGAGTTTTGTATTTGAGGGCTATATCGACCATTTTGCTGTCAAATGTTAGTCCGGATATGTCATTGATTATTCTAGCCCCCGCTTTTATTGCTGCTTCAGCGACTTTTGATTTGTAAGTGTCAATTGAAATGATAGTATCTGGCTGCAGTTTTATTATCGTTTCTATTGTTGGAATAACCCTTTTTAATTCTTCTATAAGTTTAACCTTTTGGGCGCCGGGCCTGGTTGATTCTCCGCCGATATCGATAATATCAGCGCCGGATTCAGCCATCTTTAGGGCGTGATTTACAGCATGCCTACGATGATAAAATTTACCACCATCAGAAAAAGAATCCGGTGTGATATTCAGGATGCCCATAATTAATGTTTTTTTTAAGGGCAATTTTCCAATGTGATGGTTGGGAATGGGGATAGATTTGTTCTTTAAGTTAATTGCTATTAGATTCATTACGCCGTAGCTGTATTGTTGTTTTTATGGAAAGGTTCTATATCCACGCCGTTAGCGATATTTTCAATATCCTGAGAGGTAATAATTTCATATATCAGTAAATTTTTGGCAATATTTTCGCATAACTCTTTGTTCGAACTGATAAGTTCCTTGGCGCGTTCATAACAGGTAAGGAGTATTTTTTTGATTTCTTGATCTATTTCTAATGAGGTGGATTCACTATGATGGTTGGTTCTAGTAATTTCGCGGCCCAAAAAAAGGTGTTCTTCGCTGTCGGTGTAACTTATCGGGCCTAATTTTTCACTCATACCCCATTCAGTAGTCATCAGTCTGGCTAAAGCTGTAGCCTCCTTAATGTCCGAACGCGCGCCGGCAGAAATATCGTTGCAGAATGTCTCCTCTGCCGCTCGTCCGGCGAACAATACAGTAATATTTCCTAAAATGTATTTGCGCTGCATATGGTAACGGTCTTTTTCAGGTAAGCGCATGGTTGCCCCCAAATAACTGCCGCGGGGGATAATAGTTACTTTGTGTACATTTTCCACCTCAGGCAAGAGGTAAGCAGCCAGCGCGTGTCCGCTTTCGTGATAAGCAGTGATTTTTTTATCTTCTTCGGCCATTTCTCGGCTTCGTTTCTGCCGGCCCCAGCGTACTTTATCGCGGGCTTCCTCAAGATCTTCCATATCAACAAGTTCTTTTTTCTTCATTACCGCGATTAAAGCTGCTTCGTTTATTATTGCTGCAAGATCAGCTCCTGAAAACATTGGTGTTGTTTTTGCCAGGTTTGCTAGATTTACTTTTGGATCTATTTTAATTTTTCGTGAATGAATTTTAAGAATAGCTTCTCGCCCTTTAATGTCAGGTAGATCGATGGTAATCTGCCTGTCAAACCGGCCGGGTCTGAGTAGTGCTGGATCTAGGATATCAGGTCTGTTAGTTGCGGCCATAACGATTACTCCGGTATCAGTGTCAAAACCATCCATTTCCACGAGGATTGCATTAAGGGTTTGCTCGCGCTCATCATTTCCGCCACCGAGTCCGGTGCCGCGGTGTCTTCCTACAGCATCTATTTCATCCAGGAATATTATGCAAGGTGAATTTTCTTTTGCTGTTTTGAATAAATCGCGTACTCTGGAAGCGCCGACCCCGACAAACATTTCTACAAAATCTGATCCGGACATATTTAAAAATGGCACGTCGGCTTCTCCGGCGATTGCTTTAGCTAAAAGGGTTTTTCCTGAACCTGGGAGTCCGATTAGTAAGACTCCGCGTGGAATACGGGCCCCAAGCTTTTGGAAATGAGATGGGTCTTTTAGAAATTCGACTATTTCTTTTAATTCTTCTTTTGCTTCTTCCACTCCAGCGACATCTTCAAAAGTAATTTTCTTTTTATCTTTCGTGGCTATTCGGGCGCGGCTTTTACCAAATGAGAAAACACCGGATGGCCCGTTAGCATTTTTTACCTGGCGTATGAGAAGAAACCAAATAACTCCGACAATTAAAATCACCGGGAGTAATGCCAGAAATGCTTGGTACCAAAGAGAATTTCCGTCATCATAACTGAAATTCTCAGCAGAGACGCTATTTTTTAATTCATTCCATACAGTGGGTTCTTTTAAATATAGTTCAGAAACCTTATCAGTCTTAAACCTTACAAATGATTTTCCTTTTAATGACTGGGGTTCCTTATATTCACCTTCGGCGTAATTACCCTTTATTATGATGCTTTTAACTATTCCGGCTTTAGCCTGTTCTTGAAGTTGGGCGAATGTAATATTGCCTGTTTTTGTGAGATAGGAGTCACTGGCGTAGTAAAACATTATTGCCATGAATGTAATCAGTAAAGAAAAAAGTATTAATCCACGTTTCATAATATTATTCGAGTAGTGATACAACCCACTGACTTATATTTTCATAAATTCTTTCACGGGCGGAAATTTCGTCTTCTTTTCTTGAGGGGATTAGGTCATTTCTGGAGGTGTACTTTTTCTCCAAAATAGATTTTCCGGTTTTTTGGTCAAGCAATGTTACTTTGACGGTAATCACAACTTCGGATGCCATAACTATATCAAGTCGGCCCTCAATCGATACCGGTTTTTGATAATCAATAATTTCGCCCTTAATCAACAGGTCAGCGTACTCAGGTTTTGCTACTAAACGGAAGGGCGTGCGACTCTTAATTTGATTATGGACAAAATTAGTTAGTTCGAACTCGATTCCTCTGTAAGTAGTCTGATTTTCAAATATGGGAACAGCTATAGAGCTGGTTTCTTTTAAAAAGAGCGATGGTTTGTAACCGCAGCCGGAACTTAAAATTAAAGCAAATACAAGAAAAAAAGATATCTTCATTTGTCATCTTCGACTTTCGCGTTGGTTTTTGCTTTCTGTGCCCATTCGGTTTGGGGATAATTATGGACAAGGCTTTTGAAATATACCTGGGCTGCTTTCTCCTGGCCAGTTTTTTTATAGAAATAGCCAACCTGATAATCCCGCTCAGCTAATAAGGAGACTATTTCATTATACAATTTTTGTGCTTCACCCTTTAGGTTACTTTGGGGGTATTTAGTTAATAGTTCATTAATAGATACTTTTGCGTTTAAAAGAGGAGTTATCTCATATTCACTTCCTAGATAGTTGTTGATGTGGCATAAGCCGGCTCGATAGGTTGCTATATCAAGGGAAGAGCTCTGCGGGTATTTAGAAATGAATAATTCGTATTCTTCAAGGCTTTGCTCGAAATAGCTATGAGTAAAAAGGTAATCAGCTAATTTTAAGTGGTATGTTTCTGATGGTTTGGCGTAAGGGTAACGGGCTAAAGTATCTTTGATTATTTTAAGACCAAAATCAAACGCTGGAAGTATATATAAACCCCATAGACTTCTTTTAGCCCCTGAAATAAATTGCAACCCAACTTCAAATTCGCGTGTAAGTACTTCTTTGAATTTTAATGTGGCGGAAAACTCATTCAGGTATATTTCGTAAAGCTTATGTGCTTCTTCGTAATGGCGCGAATGAAAAAGGCATTCAGCTAGAAGAAAAGTTACCTTTTCTTTTTGCCCTGGGTTCTGCGTTTTTTCTACGCAAGAATTAAGGATTTTGATTGCATTGTCATACTGGCTGTTTTTTGAGAGTAATTCTGCTTCAGAATATTGACTTTCGATTTCCGGGGATGGTGGAATTTGGGCGGCCTCTTCAGCCGTTAAAAGTACTTTGCCGCTACATCCGTATAAAGACGTAGTAATTAGTAAAACACAAATACAAAACAATCGATATTGCATACTCTATTTTTAATTAAGCCACCTGTTCATTTTTAATTCTTTTCCGGTTATTGATGCTATATAATAATTCAAGAAGCTTCTCAATCCGTAAATCATTTTATGTGGCACTTTCAAGTTATTTCGATTCTGATAATTATCAGTTTCATCCTGAACGATGCCGGCATACCAAAGGACCGTTTTTAATATGCCTGGTGTCACTTTGACAGTTTCATGCGCCAGACTGCAATTATCACAAAGGATTCCTCCGTATCTGGAACTAAATTTCAGTATTCTTTTCTCTCCTATTCGGTTATCGCATAGCCCACACTGGAAGTCTTTCTCGAATCCGTTAGGAACCAGGCGCGGAATAAAACCAAGTTGTTTTAAGGAATTAGCCTCAAAATAAAATATTGCCTCCCACCTGTCAGTGGCTTTATCATCAGGAAGATCGTGTATTTTACTGATGGTTTTTAGCGCCAGATTAAACAAAACCTGGTTAGAATCTCCGGGCGGGGTTAATTCGTTCAGGAATTCTGCCAGATAAAGACCTTTATATAACCTTTCTAATCTATTCCTTAACCTCGGGAATTCGTTCTTTAAAGTATACTCGGTTAATAGATGTAATCCTTTTGGTGTCTTATCGATAAAAACTATCTCACTGTGCGCCAGCAGATCAACCGGCTCTAATTTATTGTGCTTGGGGCGTTTATTTCCACGGGCTAAAACCGTAATTTTGCCGTAATCAGCCGTGTAAAAAGTAACTATCTGGCTTGTTTCACTGTAATCAGTCCGAAACAGGCAAATTGCTTCAGTTTTTCTGAAAGCCATAATTAATTTATTGTAGATATATTTATTTGGGAGTCAAGAATTATATCAGATGACGATTGATCGATAAAAAAGCGCCCCTAAGGCCAATCCTATCGGGGCGCTTTCGGTAAAACAATATAATTTATTCTTCAGTAAATTCTTGTATTTTCTTAGCCAATTGGACTTCTAACCCTTTCCTTTGGTTTTGCGAATCAAGCATTAGGCTGCGCAAGTCAGTGATTTTACTTTCAACCTGCTGCAATTTTTCCACGTAGCTTGCTCTTACTTCGCGTTCTTTCGGGTCGTTTATATTAAGGGAATTCATATTGTTGCGATAACGGCTCTGGTCTTCATTCAGGCGCTGGGATTCCTGGTTGGCTTCATTGAAGATGTTGTTTTGCTTGGAAATCGCTTCCATTAAAACCTTTATTTCCCCCAAAAACTCCTTCATCTTCTTGCTAAGATAGTTTTGTCCTATATAAAAGCTGACTTGATCGAGCCTGGTATTACTCAAACTGATACTTGAAGCGCCTTCAAATTGTTCGACAACCTTAAAATCGATAGTTTTATTAGCGCCTAGTTCCAGCTTAAACCGGTAATAACCGGGGATTTCTTCTTCCGGCTTGATGGGTTCCATTAAGGCGTAATTACCGGTACGGGGGTGGTCAAGATAGAAGACAAAAGCCTTATTACTTTTGTTAATGCATTTATAATTGGTTTCATTTATATAAAACTGTCTTAAGACCATTGTCCCGTTGGCATAGGATACCTTGTGTACCGGTTTGGTATCTTGCTTGACGACTGGTTCAATGATACATGTTGTTTCCATTGCGTAAGGAATAATTTCTTTCATGCCCGGTTCGAGTGATTGCTTGAGCAATCCTTCTCCGACCGATGTTGATTCTTCAAAGAAAGTCAGCGGCCCGGTTTCCAGGGTTAATTTGCTGGAATTAGTTAGGTATAATGCGTTCATGGCTCGGGGCGAAATGGCCGCCCGGTAGTATAGGACTTTTTTGCCGTCAACCATTTCTGTCACTATCGGAATCATGGCTGACTGGCGGCGCTTGATGCTTACCGGCGTCTGGGAGTTATAGGAAAACATCTCGCCGACTTTTATACCAGTCGCAACAGATTTTACCGATGACGCCATCAACTCATTTAATGGTTGCTTGTTTTTACCATACCCGCCTCCTGTTATCATGCCTGGCGCCATAGGAGCAGCGTAAGCGCGGTTACCTTTCGCTTTATCGTTCATCCGGGCATCACCTTCTGCTTCCCAATTATTACTGTCTGCCATCTCTGATTTTGAAAGTGCCTCCAAATTAAGTTTGTCAGATGCGGTGGCTATAGCGTTCAAATCGATGATCGGCCGGGGCGGATAAAAAGACGTATACAAATCAAGTTTAAACGAAATGGGGTTGCCGGAGACAAAAGACATCTGGACATTATCCCAATCCTCGTCGGTTGGATTTTCGACAATGGCCCAGCCCTGCAAATAAGGCTGTTTGTTTTCCCCTAACAACAGGCGGTAAGACGTTTTCCATATGGGCATTTCCAGCAGATAGCCCATCAGGATATCCCTGTTACCTTTGCCGGTAGTTTCTAATTTAACTACTTTACGGTCGGTATATTTGGAATGGAGATAAATATCTAAAATACGTTGGAGGTCTTTCTGGATAGGTTCATCCAAAAGCCTCATGGTTGAAATATCAAATAGGCTGAAAGGTTGTATTGCGCCGTCGTCGCGGAGCAGAATAAGCTTATAAGAAGTTATCACGGTATTATCCATTTTCTGAGAGACCGGTTCAATGCCCAGTATACTGCCGCGAGCAGTTTCAGAGCCGATTTTAACCTCCACTTTGGCTCCTTTAAGCTGGGACAGGAATTGGGTCAGTGCCGCGCCCTCGGGCACGCGAATCAGGATGTTTTCCAGCTGTTTATCAATAGGGTCCTTGGAATCGTAGCCGATAGAGGTGATGCTTCCCTTGCCCGAAAGATCAACGGCAAAGAATGAGGTCAATAAATCCGGCATCTGGCTTGTCTTGAAGCTGAGCGAAATGACGCCATTGTCCTTAACCAATGCCAGCCTTTCAAAATAGCCCATGCCGTGCTTATACAGAACAATCTTGGTTACTGGAGGCGCATCGTTTTCCTTCTTTTCCTCCTGAGCTGTAACCATACCGCTCATTACTCCCAGGGTTATTACCAATGTCACCAGTTTCTTCCACATAATCCGTCTCCTTTCGTTACTCTTTTATAATTTCATATATCTTGTTGTCAAAGCAAACCACAACCTTTTCGCCTATGGCAAGATATTTAGCCAGTTGTGGCTGTTTGGAAATAAGGGTAAAATACTCGTCGCTCAGGTATTTGACTTTAAGCCGTTCCGTTTTGGTATCCTTTTCGTCATACTTGCTGTCATACCAGATATTGTTGTTGAGATAGAAGGTCTTGTCGGCTACCTGTTTTACGGTATCGCGGACCATTTTGTCTAGATATCCGTTGCCCTCTGGTTTTGCGGCATCGGAATCACCTTTCTTTAATCTTTCAGTCGCCATACTTTGTGTAACCGATTGAGGACCACTAGCGTTTCTCATCTCTTTTTGCGCTCTGATGCCTTCATTCCTCTCTGTCTCGGTGAAAATTCTTGGTGAATTTCTTAAAGGCGTCATCGGAGCGCCCGCGGTTTTGGTATCTTCCATTACCAAATAAGAGGTGTAAGGCGTAAGAATCCCGTATTCCATTGCAATCTTGATAATATCTTCTTTTACTTCCTTGCTTTCGCCGCGCAGTCTTACTTCGTCCAGAAGGTATCCTATTTTAGTAGTGGCCCAGAGCCTGGGAATAAAATCAGTGGATATATTCTGGTTAGTAAATGTAGATTCGTATTCAAATTTACGAGGTTCGCCATTAACCACGCCCGAAAGGGTAATCAATTTATTCCCGGAACTTTTATAGCGCCCAAAAATAACCAATTGCGTTCCGCGGAAAAGATCGGAAAGCACTTTTGGGTAGCGGTCATATATTTCTATGCCGGAGACATCGAGTTTCACGTCAGCCAGGACCGGATAGGCTATTTTATCATAGAAACTCGAGACTTTAACCTCGATATTTTCTTCAGGCGTGATATACTCACGGGTGCCGCGGTTTATCTCGGCTAACTTATCAAGCAGGTGGGTATTTACATCATAGCCTACGCCGAAGGTGAAAATCCGGACATTACTTTTGTTCTTAGAGGCGACATTCTTCAAGATGGTTTCGATATTTTGTTCGCCCACGGTTGGCAGGCCGTCAGTCATAAAAACAACGATAAAAGGTCTGGAATCTTTAGGGTCAACCATGCTAAGTGCTGATTGAAGTGCTTCATCAATATTCGTTCCGCCACGGGCATCGATGCTTTTAACCCAGTTTAGGGCCTCATCTTTGATTGTTTTGGTTACTTCCTGGATGCTGGGTTTGAACGGACGCACCTCAGTGGAAAATGTAATCAGATTGAACCGGTCAGATTCCTTGAGGCTGTTAATGCAGAAGTTAATTGCATTTTTAGCTTGTTCTATTTTATTGCTATCAGCCATGCTGCCTGATGTATCCAGAACGAACAGCACGTCTTTTTTAGCTATTTCAGATTCGGTAAGCGCATATTTAGGCGCCAGCAGCATCATAAAAAAACCATCGTTGTCTGGTTTTTTGTAACTGACCAAATTCACGCCGAACTGTTTATCCGAAAGCGTATAATACAGGATAAAATCCTTATCCGGTTTCATCTTGGTTTGTTCGAAGCTTAAAGATATGGTATTATCATCTTTACGATTGATATCAATGTTAGGATAAGTGGGGGAGTAAACTGTTTTTATGGGAATGGCAGATTTGATACTGGTTTTTATCACAGCCGAATCGATGATTTCAGAAGAGAATTTATTAGTTCCCCATGGATGGCGGAATGTGCAGACGCCATTATCGTTAGGCAGACGATAAGTGTAAGAGTACTTAATGCGCACGTTGCCTGGTCCCTGTCCAAGGTCCTGCTGCGCCGGCGGAATCGGGAAAACGCGCAGTTTAAGCATTCCGTGTCCGGCATATTCCAAGAGCGCCGGGTCAATCATCCGGCGGACGATATCCTGGTAATACTGCAAGGCTTTATCCTTATCCAGGAGTTCTCCTTTAGTTTCTTTTCCATTAATCCATAAAGCCAGGTTCTGGACGGTAGTTTCTGGCAGAATGGGCAGTATAAAGGTGCCTTCCAATTGATGGTTATTGGAGTTATGGAATATTTCATCTACGGTTACTATCGCCACCTGTTCCTCAATCTTGATATCCAAGGTGGTGTTCTTTACGGAAATATTAGTAACCTGGGTATTCGGCGGTAAAATCCTCCTATCGATGTCAATTACTCCGCAGGCGTTGACAGTCTGGGCAGGAATCAGTGTCATCCAGCTTAGGACAACCATTAAGCATGTTATCAGTTGCTTTTTCATACAGACTCCTTTTCATTAAGATATTTATTCACCAGACGGACGGGTTTGTTTTACCCGGTTAATACTATCTCTGATTTCTTTTTCCGCAGCTAATCCTTTGTATTGCCTGGCCAGATTTTCCAGTTCTTTGATAGCCATATCTATATCCCGGTCATCTTCATCAGCAACATCGATGTATTTTTGAATGATACTTTTCTGGTCACTCAAAGCCTGTTGATTGATATTATCCAGTTTAATCCGGGCTTTCTCAATGGCCGGGTAGCCGGTATAGGGTTTCTTCAGCAATCCGGTCAGGATTTTAATCTGCTCCGTTATTTTGCCGCTGTTGCCCAGTGCCTCAGCCTTGGTATAAGAAGTGTTAAAGTCGGACTTGATTTCGTAAATTTTTTTATCAGCCGCGTCTATTGCCGCGGTTATCTTGTTGGTGGCCAGCGGTTTTGTCACGGATTGGATCATATTGCCGTAATAATCGAGGATAACGCATTGGGCGGAATGGTCCAGCTTGTTCTTGCTGAAGAATTCTCCCAGCCAGGCGTCGGTAATTTTATTGGACTGGTCGATGGTTACAAATATTTTGGTAAAAATAGCCCGTCTAGTTGAATACTCCATAAGCTTTTCATCACGGTTCTTAGGGAAATAGTCCTTGCTTGAGAAATAGAAGTATACCATTACCAACTGCTTTGTGGCCAGGGCTTGCTGGAGGAGATTTTCCATGGAATTGATATTCCAAAGGGCGGAATCAGTGACTTTTATGCTGAAGGCGTATTTCCTTTTCTCGGCCGGCGCAGCTCCGGCTCCAAACACAGGCGGCGCACCCGGTGCCCCCGGCGACCCCATAGCTTTTTCTTTCAATCCCATTTCCGGTTTTATTGACATGATCATATCACCCATATCTTTTGGCTTCATAGCTTCAGCTTTACTCAATTCCATATCAGAAGATTTATTGGATTTCACCATCCCCTTTTGGTTGCCGCGGGAATATTCATTACTGTTTTTTTTGTCCAAGCTCTTATCTGATTCCTTGTTCTTTAAGTTAGTGGTTAATTCCGGGATAAATCCTTCCTGTCCTTTCTTGAGAGATTCTTGCAATTTTAATGAGCCTGAAATTTTATCCTTATACGTGTTAATAGCATCGTTATTCTCTGGCTTTTTACCAGCTTCTGACATGACATCAAATCCACTCGTTTCATGTATTAATTCATACCGTGGCAGGGCAGTCATGGTGATATATATGACAAAGAACATAGCCGCGGCAGAAGCCAATCCGGTAGATACCCATTGAAATTTCCACCGCAGTCCGGCTTTTTCCCTGGGGGTCGAAACGGGTTGGTTGATAACGACGTTAGCCAAAAGGTTTTTAGGCGCATTATGGCGGGGCAGTGATTTAATTAGGCCTTTGATTTGCTCCAGTTCGGTCAGTTCTTTGCGGCAATCCGAACAGGATTTGATGTGCGATTCCACTGCTTCGGTCTCCGGCCGCGATAATTCATTATCCAGATAAGGACTGAGCATCTGTTTGATTTCTGGGCATTTCATGGTATTTTATCCCTTTCTATAATATTAGATACTTTGGGGCCTGAAATTTGTTAGGGAAAATGAGAATTAAGCGATTATTTTCTTCAGAGCTATGCGCAGCTGGTTACGGGCATTATCCAGATTGGTACGGACCGTCTGTACCGAGAGATTGAGTATTTCGGATATCTCCTGGTATGAGAAGTTTTCCATATCCTTTAAAATGACCACTTGACGGTATTCCGGTGGCAGTTCATTAAGCGCCATCTGGATAACCTGACATTTTTCATTGACCGCCGTGTTCTCATAAGGCGATGATTGCGTCGAGGCGATGTTGTTAATTTCTTCTGTAGTGCCAGGTTTTTTCTTCTGATGGTATTTATTACAAAGATTGATGGTTACTTGATAAAGATAGGTGGAAAGCGATGATTCCCCCCTGAAGTTATTAATATTACGGTGACCGATCAGGAATGTTTCCTGGCAGATATCGTGGGCATCATGATGGCTGCGAGTAAGGTAAAAAGCCGTATTATATAATTTATCAGGCAGGTTATTTTGTTTGATTTGTTCCCAAAAAGACGCATCAGTCAAAACAGGTTCAACCATAGTTGTAAAATAGTATAAAAATGAGGTTAGGTCAAGAAAAGCATACGCTGTTAGGAGATTGAAAATGTGGGCAGAAATAAAAAGGGCTCCGATTTTGTCGGAGCCCTTTTTGAGCTAACAAATAACCTTTAAGAAGGTTATTCTGCCGTTGCCCATGACTTGCCACCGATGCTCTGTGATGATGTCGGGGGGTCAGAGGGCCAGTCAGTGGTTGTGAGACCGGTTTTGGTATACCACTTGGAGGCTGTATCCGTACCTGGATCGCTCTGGTAGATGGTGCCGCCGTTATCCACGATGAAATGGTTAACGCCGGATGTCGGATAAACCTGAGGCGCGGCCATAAAACCGAACAGGTTATCGTGACCCATTGGGATTAAGTTGGCTCCCAGTGTATTTACCAACAGGGCCCTGGTTAAGTGTGTATCCAATGCCCTGAAATAGTAACCTGATTTCGCTGTGGTTGTAAAATTAGCTAACAAAGTAGCCGTTGAACCCCAGTCCTGAATATCATCAGGAGCGCCTGCGGTGAAGGGGTTGGCAGCAATCCGGCTATACATATTAGCATCAGCCCTGGCGATGGAAACGTCAACATAATTAACCTTGGTTACTCCATCTGCCCTGAACATCCTGTGCAAACAAGAGACGTCAAGGTTCCAGAAATCCTTTTTGCCGTTACCATCCGAGTCGGTCTGCTTCCAGATACCTTCTGTGGAAACAAACAGTTTCAGCGTGGCAATTGCTGATGTTTCATTAGCCGCTATTTTACCTGTAATCAGGTTAGGGATTGCGATAGCCGCAATAATCGCGATAATCGCTACCACGATCATCAATTCAATCAGTGTAAAACCTTTTTTGCTTGACATGTTTTTCTCCTTTTGTCGCCGCAGACCTAATCAAATTAACCAGACTTTACTTGCCCTTTATTAGTTTTCATCTCCTTTCATAAGGGAAGTTTTACTGCTTAATTCAGTAAATCAGCAGCTTTTTCAGATATTTATATATCTTCTAATAATATAAGCAAAAAATATGCCAAATTGCTAATAGAGAGGTGTTAAATTAAGGATAACATCTCGATATTAGCCATAAAATCATTGACATCCAAGATAGTATCAGTTTTTTTGTATATTATCTCAATATTATCGGGTATTTAACACTAAAAATTGACAAAAATTGTCACTTTATATGGTTATATGGACATATTTTGTCACTAAGCTTATTGTTTTGTAATAAGGTTTAATCACTTATTGTCCAAATATGACCGCCTGGACCGGTTATAGAGGAAGGCACCTGGTCCGGCCAACGTAATTCCCATGTAGAGGTGGTTTTCCATTTATTAGCCTCGCCGCCGCAGTCAACATTATATATGATGCCATCCTGGCTTACAATGGCGCTTCTTACGCCGCTTATACCGTAGAATTCAGGCGCAGACATCATCCCAAATAATACGGTATTTGCTGCAGGGAGGTTATTAGTTCCGACCAGATTCTGATTGTAAGAACTTCCATCGAAAGCCGTAGTCATGGCGCGAATGTAATAACCGGACTTGGCGGTAGGCGTAAAAACGCCCCAATCCTCGAATGTCGGGCTGGGACCAAAGACATCGTCCACTGCGGCCGCAAAATCAGACCGCGCCACGGAAATATCTACCATACCCACTTTTGAGCCTGAGCCCAAAGCCATCCGGTTGAAGCAGGAAACATCATAAGTCCAGTAATCCCGGTAGGCATTACCATCATAATTACGCTCGCGCCAAATCATCTGCTGGCTGGTAAGTATTCTTAGGGTGCAGATAGCCGATGTTTCATTAGCCGCAAGTTTTCCGGTGACCAGATTGGGGATGGCCATTGCCGCAATAATCGCGATTATTGCCACAACAATCATTAATTCTATTAACGTGAATCCTCTCATACTTTAATATCCCTGCAAAGAGTGTACCAAACCAAATGCTAATAGCAAAGAAATAATGGGTTTTTATTGACCCCGTTGGGGATTTTTGTAAAAGATGATGTTGTTCCTGACGGGATTGACCTATATTAGTTATTTTAATATATGAAACGTATTCTAATCGCCGGCGGAGCTGGTTTTATCGGTTCGCACCTGTGCGATTATTTCCGACAAGGGGGCAACCAGGTCATTTGTCTTGATAACCTTATTACCGGCACCAAAAACAACATCAAACACCTGCTCGGCAAACCCGGGTTCAGCTTCATAAAGCACGATATAGCCCAACCCTTGAAATTAGCCGGACCGTTATACGCGATACTTGATTTCGCATCGCCGGCCAGCCCCAAGGATTACCTGGAATACCCCATAGAAACCCTTAAAGCCGGTTCTATCGGCACCTATAACCTGCTGGAATTGGCCCGGGCTAAAAAGGCCAGGTTCCTACTGGCTTCGACGTCCGAGGTCTATGGCGACCCTTTACAGCATCCCCAGCCCGAGTCATACTGGGGCAATGTCAACCCGGTCGGGGTGCGCAGCGTTTACGACGAAGCCAAACGCTTCGCCGAGGCCTTGACCATGTCTTATTTCCGCTATCATAAACTGGATACCAGAATCGTTCGGATATTCAACACCTACGGCCCGAGGATGCGCCTTAAAGACGGTCGGGCACTGCCTAATTTCTTCGCCCAGGCCATAACCGGCCAGCCCATTACCATATATGGCAAGGGCAGCCAGACCCGGAGTTTTTGCTACGTGGACGATATGGTCCGCGGCATTGCCCGCCTGCTTGATTCACGGGAGCATATGCCGGTCAATCTGGGCAACCCGTCGGAAATCCCCATCCGCCAGCTGGCCCGCGAGATAAAAGACATCTGCCGCAGTAACAGCTCTGTCCGGATCTATCCATTACCGCAGGACGACCCCAAAATAAGGCGGCCGGATATTACCCGGGCCAGGAAAATACTCAAATGGCAGCCCGAGATATCAAGGCCGGAAGGGTTGAAGAGGACATACCTATATTTTAGGCGGTTATTAAGCGGTTTTTAATCCGTGAAATCTGTGGCTTTACTCCACCGGGTCGTATCCCTTGCCTCCGAAAGGATTGCATCTCAATATTCGCCAGATACCGTACAACGAGCCCAGGAATACGCCTTTCTTTCGGAGCGACTGGATGAAGTATTCCGAGCAGGTCGGCTGGAACCGGCAATTGGGGCGGATTATCGGCGCGATGCCCGACTGGTAAGCCCGGATAGCCAGTATCATCAGCGACTTCGTAGAGTTGTTAATCCATCTGATAGGGCTCATTTTTTAGAGGCCTCATCCAGACTGTGTTTGAGTTGATCGTGGATTTTATAGGAGATGTCCTTTTCGCCGTAAACGCCGACCTTTATCTTGACCGCCGTAATGTTATCGGCGATATACTCAAAAGTTATTCTTATGGGCGTGCCGTCGCTTTTCCTGGTATTCATAACGGCGTTGAGCGGGTCGCGCGAGGAGTTTTCTATGGAAAACTGCATTTTCTCGGTCATATCCACAACGGCCAGCCAGGCCTTTTGCATATCCACCGGATAATTCCGCTGAAGCTCGAACCTGTTCTCGTCGTAGCGGTACACCCCGACCACCGGCGTTTCGCCGCCGGCAATCCATTTGGCCACGCAACCGCCCAGGAATAGGCTTAATAGCGCCGCCAAAACGCAAAGCAACCGCAACGGGCTCCAAAGCTTGGCCGGATTACTGGAAGTCAGATTGAGAATTTGTAATTTGGAATTTGGCATTTGGAATTTAGTTATATTACCTGTGCGTCTTCCAGCTCTTAAGCAGGTCCAGCCAGGTCAGCTTGGTTTTCTGGAGTTCCTGGACGATTTCATCATTGACATGATGCTGAGCTGAATTAATCGCCACCTTAATGGCGTTATAGATGGCCTTGGCCTTGGCCCGTCCGTGCGAAATGATACAGACACCGTTGACGCCGAACAGGTTGGCGCCGCCGAATTCCGAATGGTCGCCCTGTTTCCTGATATTATTTAAAAGCTCCATCAGGGTATCGAATTGGGGGATGGAGTCCTTTTTCTGGGTCAGTTTATTGGTGAATGATTCGCTCACGAATTCAACGCAGCCTTCGGTCACTTTAAGGATGACATTGCCGACGAAACCTTCGCAGACGATGACCTCGCAGTCGCCGTCAAAAATATGCTGGCCTTCGATATTGCCGGTAAAATTAATCGGGGCTTTGCGGTATAATTTAAGTGTTTCCTGGACCAGCTCGTTGCCCTTGGTATCTTCCTCGCCGATATTGAGCAGTCCGACCCTGGGATTGGCTATGTTCCGGGCGTGCTTGCAATAAACCGATGCCATAATGCCGTAATGGAGCAGGTGAATCGGGTGGCAGAATATATTGGCGCCGGCGTCAATCAGGTAAGTCAAGCCTTTTCGGGTGGGCAGGGGTATGGCGATGCCCGGGCGCTTGATGCCTTCCAGGAAACCCCACATAAAAGACGCTCCGGCCACGCAGGCGCCGGTGTTGCCGGCCGAGATAAATGCGTCGGCCTTCTTGGCGGCCACCAGGCCCAGGGCCTTGACCAGCGAGGAATCCTTCTTCTGGCGGATGGCTTCAACCGGGTGTTCGTCCATTCCGATGGTCTGGGCCGCGTGGATGACCTGGATATTGCCCGGCTTATTGGGGCCGATAATCTTATTGACGGCGGTTTCATCGCCGACCAACAGCAGGGTGCTTTGCGGGAATTCAGGGGCGACCAGCAGGGCGCCTTTGACTACCTCTTCGGGCGCATGGTCGCCGCCCATTGCATCTATGGCAATTGAGACGGAATTATTGGGGGCTGTCATTCAATTATTCTTAGTGGCAGTTAGTTATGCCGTGTCGCAGGCACGGCATGACGTTACCTGCCACGTTATCCCGACTATTCCGTCGGGGTTAATCAAGCGCAATTACCGGACTACCTTTATAGTAACCGCAATTACCGCAGGCCCGATGGGATAGCTTATCAGTGTGGCAACGCGGGCAAATTGATAAATTTGGCGTTGTTAAGGCGAGATGCGACCGGCGCATACGCTTCCTGCTTTTAGAATGTTTCCTTTTTGGATTGGGCATAGTTTATCTCCTGTTAATTTCAAATGGCTGAATAAATAATTTATTACAACAAAAGTCAAGATATTTGAACAAATATCCCCGTTATTCTAAGGAGGGCATTTAATCAGGCGCCTGCTCTTTTTGCACCACCTCAAGGAAGGCCGCCACGACCTTGGGGTCGAACTGGCTTCCTGAATTCTGCCTGATGGTATTCAGGGCTATGTGCGGTGTGATGGCGTCGCGGTAAGGCCGGATTGAGGTCATGGCGTCGTAGGCGTCGGCCACGGCGATAATCCGGGCGCCCACCGGGATTTTGTCGCCGGCCAGCCCGGCCGGATAACCCTTGCCGTCGAACCGCTCGTGGTGATGCCGTATCAACGGCTCCTCGGCCCGGAACAGCTTAAGCTGTTCCATCATCATACTGCCGATGACCGGGTGCATTTTTATTTCGGCCCATTCCTGGGGCGTCAGCTTGCTGTCTTTCAACAGTATCAGGTCGCTCAGGCTGATTTTGCCGATATCGTGCATCAGCCCGGCGCAGTTTATCACCTCGACCGTGTCGTCGCGCAGGCGCATCGCTTTGGCAATCAGTCCGGAAAATTCGGCTACGCGTGAACAGTGGTTCTTCAGGTATTTATTCTTGGTCTCCGTCAGCTGGATGATAATCCGCAACAGTCCCATATAGCTTTCCCGCAATAGATGCGAGGTGGCCGAGTTGTATTCCGGCTTATACCTGAGCCTGGGATTGAGCACCTTGGTGACCACTTGCCTGATCTGGGTCAGGTTGAACGGTTTGGCCAGCATATCCACGGCGCCCTTGTCCAGGGCCTCGATGATTTTGTCGTGCGTGGCGAAGCCGCTCATCATCACCACCGGCTGTTTGGGATGGTTTTTCTTTATCAGGGCCAGCGTGCTCAGGCCGTCCAGCGCCGGCATCATCACGTCGCAGAGCACCAGGTCAAACCGCTCCTTGGCCAGCACCTCGATGCCGTCAATGCCCGTTTCCGCCTGATGCACCTCGTAATCAAGCTTGCCCAGGAACGTGGACAGCACGTTCCTGACATCAGGCTCATCGTCAATGATAAGTATTTTCTGCTTCTGTGGCATAAAGATATATTAAGACAATATTATGATATCCGCTAATATCAATAAAGTCAATATAAAGATGGACAGCCTGACTGTATCATTCAGGTGTGATTATCCGACGCAGGCGGCAATAGTAATCCCCATTCCCCGGCAGACGATAGGGGTGGGGGGGACAGTTCCGCATCGGGCAGTCTTTTGTCTTCCAAAAACAATATAATTATTTGACAATGTTCAAGAAACGGCTATACTGCCCGCAGAGCATCTGTCGAAAGGAAAGTTGTGGCGGCCTTAGTAACTCTATAACTCTATAACTCCGAAACTGGCAAGGTGTGTCATCGGAATTACGGCGGAGGGGGAATAAAGCTTACCCGTCCTTTGGCGAGGATAAGAAATTAAATGAATCAGTATATACATAAAGAAAGGAAAGTATATGCCACAAACAACAAAATGGCCTGAAATTGAAAGCCACTTTGGGAAAAGTAAAAAGGAGTTCGGCAAAAAGATTAACTTTGTAAAGCCAAACTATAAGAGAACGGTTATCTTTAGGGATATTGATCATGCGTTTGGCTGTTATCAAAACGGTTTCTATAAACCGGCTGTGGTTTTAGCGGGAGGCGTTCTTGAAGAAGTATTACGGTGCTATCTGGAATCAAAGGGAGTTAAACCGGAAAATAATAACTTTGTGACCTATATAAAAACATGCGAAACTCGTGGCTTCTTAAAAAGAGCTTGTGCTGGCCTAGGTGATTCGGTCAGGGGATTTAGAAATCTCGTGCATATAAACAATGAAGAACAAAGCAAGCATGCGATATCTAAGTCAACTGCTTTAGGAGCGATATCAGCCATTTTTACCGTGGCTAATGACTTTTGAGGGAATTCGGGAGACGCAATATATAATTAAGTGAGGTGCTATCGGAATTACGGCGGAGGGGAAATAAAAGGGTAGCGTTCAACTTTTAGTAGAATTTATGAGTAAAAAATATTGCTGTCTCGGAATTATTATAGTCCTGGCGTTCATTGTATTCTTTGGCTATGGTGGCGCATGTGGGAATTGACAGGTCTGGTGACAGAGGTCTGGTAGGTCTGGTGACACACACCTTGGTAGGTCTGGTGACACACACCTGATTTTTAAATCCGCCTGCCAGGCTCATTTCCGGGCGCGGTTTTTCTTAAATCATGCTTTAGGATGCTGATTTCCGCACTACTCCCCACCCCATACTATCCGGGGAATACTCCTATACCATTCGGGGGGTAGTCCCATACTATTCGAAGGATACTCCCATACCATCCGAGAGATAATCCTATACTATCCGGGGGATAATCCTATACTATCCGGGGGGTAATCCTATACTATTCGGGGGGTAATCCTATGCTATCCGGGTGATAATCCTATGCTATCCGGGGGATAATCCCATACCATCCGGGAGATAATCCCATACCATCCGAGGGATACTCCTATGCTATCCGGGAGATACTCCTATACTATGGGGTGAGCCGTCCTATGCCATCCGATACCTCACCCTATGGCATACCCCACCCTACCCCCCACCCCCCTGACAGGTTTTTGCTCTAAGGGGTTATAAAATAATGGGTTATGTCAAATTCCGGGCGTTTTCGGTAGCAGGAGGCCCGCCTGACTGGACGGGCAGGGAGGTCAAAATCACCTATTTTTGATGCTTTACGCCTCGTACTGGTATTGTTTGCGTTCGGCCTCGGTCAGGCAGATGTATTTGTCGCCTTTGGTCTTTTCCGAGAACTCGATGGCCGACATAGACCAATTGGTGGACCTGTCGGCGGTGATACCGGCCACGGCGCAGGCGGTGGTGCTGGAAATCCAGTTAAATGCCATATCCGTGCCGGTCGGGATGGAGCAGATATTGACGGTTTTTGGTAGGCGAGCAGGGATGCCGTTTTTATTGATTCCTCGGGCCGGAGTGGTATAGTCGCGGTTATGTCGATTGAGAAAATAGGTTTTAACGATTGGTTCAGGGAGCAGGCAGGAAAGCAATCCATTGATGCCGGGTCTTTGGCTCGCGTATCTGCTGAATTCAAGGAGCGGTATTTCGTGCATACCGGCAATCAGGAAATACGGGCGGAGATTTCGGGCAGGTTTTCGAAATCGGTGGAGGTGCCGGGGGATTACCCGGCGGTCGGGGATTGGGTGGCCGTGACTTATTATGATAAGAATACTTTTGCCGTTATTAATAAATTACTGCCGCGCAAGAATGTGCTGCGGAGGCGCAAGCCGGGGAAGAAGCTGGAATACCAGACATTGGCCGCTAATATCGATACGGCTTTTATCGTCCAGGGCGTGGATAACGATTTTAACCTGAATCGCCTGGAAAGATATCTTATTATGTTTTTAAACGAGGGCATCGAACCGGCCGTTATCCTGAATAAAATAGACCTGGTTAATCAGGGTCAACTGGCAGAAAAAATAACCGCAATCAGTAATCTATGGCCTTATCCGGTCTGGCCTTTAAGCTCGCTGGCCGGGGACGGGGTAAATGAATTCAGCGGCGCTTTGGAACCGGGTAAAACTTATTGCCTGATGGGCTCTTCGGGGGTGGGCAAGTCGTCCTTGCTCAACAGGCTGTCGGGCGACAAACTGAACCTGGCGGTGAACGAGGTGCGCAAGGACGGCCGGGGCAAGCATACCACCACGGAGCGGCAGCTGTTTGTGATGAAAAACGGCAGTATTTTCATTGATAACCCCGGCCTTAGGGAAATAGGCATAATTGAAACGGGCCAGGGCATGCAAAATGCTTTCCATGATATAACCCGGATTTCCGATAAATGCAAGTTCAGGGATTGCACCCATACCAGCGAGCCGGGATGCGCGGTGATAAAATCTTTCGAAGACGGTGCCATCGGCCAAAAGCATCTGGATAATTACTATAAATTGCGGAAGGAAGCGGATTATTATTCCCAATCCTATGCCGAAAAGCGGAAGAAGGATAAGAAGTTCGGCGTCTATTTAAAAAAGTCCTTGAACGAGCTTTATAAGCACAAGGGGAAATACTGATTTCCGGGCTGTTATGACCGCCCGGCCCCAAGCAGGACTAGTTCTGCCAGGCCGATGCTGAGTCTTAAAAAGATGTTCATATCTTTGCCAGAGTATCCTTTATGATCTTGAGCAGGTCTTTGATGTTATAGGGCTTGGGCAGGAATGGTATTTTACTGTTGCGGATTTCGTCGCCGGACCGGCTGTAGCCGCTACTTAAGATTATGGGCAGGCCGGGCTTTAGTTGCAGGAACTCGGCAACCAGTTCCAGGCCGTTGATATCCGGCAGGATGACGTCGCTTAAAACCAGGTCAATATTGTTTTGGGCGAAAATACGGCGCGCCTCCAACCCGTTTGGCGCACCCAGAACCGTGTATCCGGCTTTGCTCAGCACCATTTCGGTCATCTTGAGTATGGCCACGTCGTCTTCAACCAGCAGGATGCGTTGCCCCGCGCCTTTGAGTTCTTCTAAAGCCGGTTTTTTTGGCGTGAGTTCAGGATGCTCTTTACCGGTATAGACCGGCAGGTATATATTAAAAAGAGTGCCATGGCCGGGCTCCGAATAGGTGTTAATCCAGCCGTTATGTTTTTTGACGATGCCGTAAACTACGGACAGCCCCAGGCCGGTGCCTTTGCCATGGGGTTTGGTGGTGAAGAACGGTTCAAATATATGTTTTAGGACGTCCTTGGTCATCCCGGTGCCGGTATCGGTGACGGACAGGCGGACAAAATCACCGCAACTCGATTCCATATTTAGTCGGCAGTATTCCTCGTCGACGGTGACATTTTCGATTTTGACGGTGATTCGGCCGCCTTGGGGCATGGCATCACGGGCGTTGATCACCAGATTGGTTATGACCTGTTCGATATTTCCGGCATCCGCCTTAATCATAGCCAGGTCAGGGCTGAGCTTGGTTTCAATGGTGATATTCTCGCCTATCAGGCGAATGAGCATATTCTGGAGGTTGTCAAATAGAGCGTTAAAGTTGATGGGTTTGGCGTTAAACTCATCGTGGCGGCTGAAAATCAGGAGCTGACGGGTGAGGTTGGCGGCCCGGACGACGCCGTCCTTGATGTGTTCCAGCGACTCGCGGCTGGGGTGGTTTTTGCCGATATCCTCTATGGTTATTTCGGCATAGCCGTTAATGGCCGTGAGGATGTTGTTGAAGTCGTGCGCCACTCCGCTGGCCAGCGCGCCGATAGATTCCATCTTTTGTGACTGTAAAAGCTGATGTTCCAGTTTCTTGCGTTCGGTGATGTTTCTGATGTTACATTGGATAACCTTTAAGTCATCCTCAATATAGACATTACTGATGAACTCGACGTCTATCTGGCGCCCATCGGCGGCTTTCAGCGGCATGTCGTCATAGCGGATGTATCTTTTGCGTTTTAATTCTTCGAAGTTATCCTTGTTGGCAATGATATCCTTAAAAAAACCCACATCCCATATTTTTTTACCCAGGAATTGTTGGTGTGAGAATCCCAGCAGGTTAATCACGAATTTATTCGCATCCACAATCTGGCCGGTCTCGGCATCTAAGATGAGAATCCCGTCTTCGGCCGCCTCAAAGAGCCGGCGATAGCGCACTTCAGAAGAAATCAGTGCATTTTTAGACCGTTTGCGTTTGGTGATATCCCTGATTGTTGATAAGAAAAGCTTTTTGCCATCCAGCTTAATTAGTGAAACATGGGCTTCGACGGGCATGACGGAACCGTCCTTACGGCGGTGGACGGCTTCAAATATCATAGAGCCTTTTTCGGTTATCTCTTCTATCCGCGGCTTAATCATCCGGGCGTATTCCGGCGTATCTAGGTCACGCAGGGTCAGTTTCATTAATTCGTTCCTGGTATAACCGCGGGTTTCACAAGCCGCATTGTTGACGTAAATAAATCGGCCCTGGTCGTCGTGCAGGAAGATGGAGTCGGTGGTGTTGTCCAGCAGAAGGGAATGTATGGCCAATGACGCTTCAGTCTTTTTTGGTTGCTGGCGGGAGTTAGAGGGCTGTTTTATTTTCATAGTCTTTTTTACGGGTCATCCATTTTTCCGGATAAGCAGTTAAATCTGAGACGTTTTACCACCATTAGGAGTATCTATAATATAGTTTATGTATGAATAATGTCAAATTTAAATATGGTTTTTTTGGTGATATTATTTAAGAAGGAACGTAAGCGCAAAGTTACAACGTTATAGTTAAGCTATGCTTAAACGGGATCTTCCGCCAGAGGCGCCGCGCCTGCCAATTGGCGGGCAGGGATCAGCCTTTGGCTGAAAGTGGCAGCCCCGACGGAACCTGCCTGAATGAGATTCGTTCAGGCGGGTAGCTAGGATAAGTGCTGGTAAGTCCCGTTCACTTCGTTCAGGGATAAGTGCCAGTATGTCACCTTGTTCCGACTGGCACTAATGCGCTACGCTCTAACCAGCACTAATAACTCCTGGAGTTTACCCCGCTTAGGCGGGGGTCGAAGTGACACTAATTCTTGCGGATTTAGAGGGATATGGCATAAAACCTTTATTGCGAGTGACCCGAATTACGATGCCGAGAGGTTAAAGCTGTATGAATAATCTCAGGAAATACGGTCATGCGCCGTTTAATGTGGCCGTGGTGCACGGTGGTCCAGGCGCGCCGGGCGAGATGGCTCCGGTCGGCCGGGAGTTGTCCGTGCTGGGTGGCGTGCTGGAGCCGTTGCAGACGGCGGATTCCGTTTCCGGACAGGTCCGGGAGTTGCACGACCTGCTCTGCCGGCACGGCCAGATGCCGATAATATTGATAGGTTATTCCTGGGGTGCCTGGTTGAGCCTTATTTTTACAGCACGCCACCAGGCCTTGGTTAAAAAGCTGATACTGGTGTCGTCCGGCCCGCTGGAGGAACGTTACGCCCACCGGATAATGGACACGCGGCTGAGCCGGTTGAGCCAGCCGGAAAGGCAGGAGGCGCTTGAACTGGTAGCGTCCTTGAATAATACCCGAATCAAGAACCGCGACCAGTTACTGTCCCGGTTCGGCAAATTGATGTCCAAATCAGATGCTTTCGACCCGCTGCCCGTCAGTCCGGACGGAGAAGCTCCGGAGTTACAGGGTGAGATTTTCCGTAAGATATGGAAAGAGGCGGCTGAATTGAGGCAAAAAGGGGAGTTGTTAACCTTGTCCGGTCAAATCCATTGTCCGACCGTGGCCGTGCACGGCGATTACGACCCGCATCCGGCCGAGGGAATAAGGAAACCGCTGGAGCAGGCGCTTAAAGATTTCCGGTTTGTCCTGCTAAAGGATTGCGGTCATACGCCCTGGGTCGAGCGCCGGGCCAAGGACAGTTTTTATAAAGTGCTTAGGGAAGAATTAGGTTGATTGCTCACCGGATTATTCAAAAAACACGCCGGCTCCAAATAATGAGACTATAGACAAGAAAGCGGGGTTTGACTGGCACTAGCCCCGATACTTCGTATCGGGGTCCCCGCTAAAGCGGGATAAGAAACTCTAATCCCGACAAAGTCGGGAAAGAGGTTTCTAATAAGTGCCGGATAACTCGCACTAATCCCACTCCGCGAAGTTTATCCCGCTTAGGCTGGGGGCGAAGTGTCACTAGCCCAGTGCTTTGCACTGGATAAGTGTCACTAACTCCTTTTGGTCGAAGTGTCACTAATCCTGCTCCCTATGGTCGCTGGATAAGTGCCGGCCCCGACGGAACCTGCCCGACTGGGCTGGTCAGGCGGGTAGTCGGGATAAGACCCAGTACGTCACTTTGTTCCTACTGGCTCTAATAACTCGTTACACTCGAACCGGCACTAATTCTTGATTTTTCCCGGGAAATTTGATATACTAAGGGGGCCGTAGGGCATTATACTATGACAGATAACAGAGTCTTCCTGAAGAAGTTCATCCTGGCCGTATGCCAGGCGTTCCAGTTGCTTAGCCGGCGCATACACTTGCATCAACAGCGGGTAACGATTATCAGCCTGAATTTGGCCGCACGCCTGAAGTTGAGCCAGGCGGAGAAGACCACCTTGTTCTATGCCGGTATGATGCACGATATCGGACTTTTCCTGACTACCCACAAAACAGACGTCATTAATTTCGATACCTCGGAATATGTAATCCATTGCGAGGAGGCTTATTCGATGCTTAACCGGATGGAATTGCTCCGCGACGCGGCCATACCTATCCGCTATCATCACGACAACTGGGCCGGGCCGAACCAGTCGGGCCTGGCCGGCGATAAAATCCCGTTCTTAAGCCAGATAATCCATATCGCCGACCGGACGGAGGTGCTGATAAATGCCGATAAGGACCCGTCCGAACAGTCACAAGAAATCATAGATAAAATCAGCGGTTACAGCGGGACATGGTTTAATCCGCAGCTGGTGGAATGTTTTAAGGAAATAGCCGGCGATAAGGTGTTTTGGCTGGCCATCACGCCTGAATTTACGGCTAACTTCCTGGATGAGTTCGCGCCGGAGGATGACCGCAAGGTGACCCTGGATAATATGGTGGCGGTGGCGTCCATATTTGCCCAGATAGTCGATTATAAGAGCCATCATACCAAAGGTCACAGCGTCCAGGTGACGGCTATGGCGCTTAAGATAGGCATTGCCATGCATTGGGCCAAGGATAACCTGAAGCGCCTGTGGGCGGCGGCCCTGTTGCACGACCTGGGCAAGCTGGCCATCCCCAATGAGTTGTTGGATAAGGCCGAAGCGTTGACGCCCCAGGAATATGCCATCATCAAGCGGCATCCTTATTTCGGTTATGTGTTATTGAACGCCATACCCGGCTTTGATGAGATTGCCGAGTGGACCTTGTATCATCACGAACAGCTCAACGGCAAAGGGTATCCCTTCGGCGTGGATATGGATAATATCTCGCAGGGCGCCCGGATTATCGCCGTGGCCGATAAGTTTACGGCTATGACCGAGGACCGGGCCTACCATAAAAAGATGCCTACGGAAAAGGCTATCCAGATTCTGGAAGAAGACGCCAAGAAGAATGCCATAGATAAGCGGATTCTGGAAGTGCTGAAGAAGATTGTAGGTAAAGAGGAATCGATAAAGTAGTACGCTGATTAACTCAGATTACCGCGGATAATTTTTATAAGGAGGCCAAGAAGCCAAGATTTTAATTCCTGTTTTCCTGGATTCCTTATAATATGAATCTTCGTTCTATTTAGTTACTTACTCGCCGGCTGGGTTTTCCAGCGTTTGTGCATCCATATCCATTGTTCGGGATACTGCCTGATATAGCGCTCTATCACGTCGGTATAAATCTGGGTGTTATAGACGATGGGGTCCTGTGAATCGGGCGGTTGCCGGAACATCAGGTGCTTTTCGAAGGTCAGGCAATGTCGGCCGTTGGGTTTTTGGATGATGAAGGTGGGCACCACCGGCGTTTCCAGCCGTTGGGATAGGACGGCCAGGCTGGGAATGGTGCAGGCCGGCCGGCCGAAGAAGTTGACGAAGACTCCTTCATCGCGCCGGGTGTTTTGGTCGAGGACAAAGCCCATCAGTCCGTTTGATTTTAATGCCCGGATAATCTCCTTGAGTGAGCCTTCGCGGTAAAAGGCGTTGATGCCCAGTTTGCGTCGAGATTCCAGCCAGAACCGGTTTAACAATTCGTTTTTGAGGTATTTGGTGACCAGGTTCATCGAGTAGCCCTTGGCGACCATGGTGGCCAGGGCCAGTTCCCAGTTGCCGAAATGAGCGGTGAGCATAAAGGCGCCGCGGTTGAGCTTGAGCGCTTCTTCAAGGTGTTCCAGCCCCCGGCATTGGACGTAGTTATCGATATTTTTTGGTGTTATGATGGGCAGGCGGAAGAACTCGACGGTGTTTTTACCCATATTTTTGGCCATTTCCCAGGCAATCCGGCGCAATTCGGATTCCGGTTTGTCCCGGCCCAGGGACAGCTTTAGGTTGTTGAAAGTGGTTCTCCGGCGCGAGGGTACCACAAAATAGGCCAGGATGCCCAGCCATTCGCCCAGGAGCATAGCCAGACTCAGGGGTAGTCTTTGCAATACGGCACTCAATAGTTTTAATAACAACATATTATCAGAGTAACAAAAACGTTGTCGGTTGTTAATAATTTTCGGAGTATATTATTCGAAATCCCTGTAGGCAAAGCTGGGCAGTTGGTGCATCCGGATATTATTTATTATGGCCATAATGATGAAAGACGACATCAGCGACGAGCCGCCGTAAGAGATGAAGGGCAGTGTCATTCCGGTGACCGGGGCCAGGCCGATGGTCATGCCGATATTGATGAATATCTGTATGGCTAAGATGGTGGTCAGTCCGGCAATGGTCAGCCGTCCGAACGGTTCCCGGGTGGTGGCGGCGATAAGCAGGGCTGACAGGAGCAGTATCAGGTATAAGACGACCACCAGTGAGGCGCCGACGAAGCCCCATTCCTCGGCAATGATGGTGAATACGAAATCGTTGTGGCGCTCGGGCACGAAGACCGAGGTGGTATTTTCGTTGCCGCCCCAGGCGCGGCCCATAAAGCCGCCGGCGCCGACCGCGGTGCGGGAACTTAACAGCTGATAGCCGTCTGATGACGGCGATTTGGACGGGTCGATGAATACCTTAATCCGTGATTTCTGGTAATCCTTAAGCCCCCACATATAAGCGACCGGGAATGAAAGCACAATCAGCACTATAGCAATGACCAGATATTTCAATCTGGCGCCGCCGACAAAGAGCATGACAAATAAAGCCGGCATGAAAAGCAGCGATGTGCCCAGGTCGGGTTGGAGCAGTATCAAACCCATGGGTATTACGGTCAGGATGAAAGGTATTATCAAACCGCTCAGCCGGTTAAGGTTTTGCTTGTGCATGATAATCTGTGCGACGACGAAAACCGTGGCTATTTTCATGAACTCGGACGGTTGGAAGGCCACCGGGCCGAGTGAGAACCAGCGCCGGGAGCCCTGGACAAACCGGCCCAGACCCAGCAGGGCTACCAGTAAAATCAGCACGCTCAGATACATAAACCAGGAATAATCCTTGAGCTTGTAGTAGTTTATTTTCAGGACCAGCATGAACACCAGCAGACTGAGGATGGCAAAGAGGGTTTGTTTGGCGGGTTGAAATGCCAGCAGGCGTATTATGACGCTTGAGGTTATGGGTTGGTGGCTTTCGAACATCTCGGCCGAAGAAGGAATGATGCTCCACATACAGATGATGCCGATGACGGTCAGGAGCAGCATCGTTATGATATTGACCCAGTTTTCAATAACCAGCCGGGATTTCATTTCTTATCTTTCTCGCGCGATATGCAGGCCAGCGCGTAAGGCATAAATTCTCCGGCAATCGGAGCGGCCGCCTCACTGCCTTTGCCGCCGTGCTCGACCACGACCACGAAGGCCAGTTGCGGCTTGGGATAGGGTCCGAAACCGGCGAACCAGCCGTGGCTTTTGCCTTTGCCGGCTTGGGCGGTGGAGGTCTTGCCGCAGACCGAGAAACCGTTCAGGCCGCGGCCGCTGGCCGTGCCGTGCTCGGCATTGACCACGCCGTACAAGCCTTCCCGGATGATGTCCAGGTTTTTCTCGGACACGTTTATTTTTGTGGTATTAAAATTAGTCGATAAATTGCGGGTGATATGCGGTGTGACCAGCGTGCCGCCGTTAGCGACGGCGGCCATCATCCGGACCACCTGGATGGGCGTGACCATCAGGTCGCCCTGTCCGATGGATATATTGAGGGTGTCGGCCGTGCCCCATTTGCGGCTGCCGCGCTCGGCGCCCACAGCCGGGTCGGGCACTGCGCCTTTGTTCTCGCCGGGCAGGTCGATGCCCGTAAGCTGGCCGAACCCGAAAAGTCTGGCCCATTTTAAAACGGCGTCGGCGCCGGTTACTTTGCCGGTGTTGAAGAAGAATACGTTGCAGGAGAAGGTCAGTCCTTCTACGATGTTCAGCCGGCCGTGCTCGCGGCCGGAATCGGCTATCCAACACTTGAAATGCTTGGAGCTTCTTGAGAAATAACCGTCGCAGAAGAAGGTGGTGTTCGGGGTGATTTTCTTTTCCTCGAGCGCGGACAGGCCGGTGATGATCTTGAATACGGAGCCGAGCGCGTATTCGCCGCTGACCGCCCGGTTATAAAGAGGGCGGAAAGGGCTGTTGAAGACGTATTGGACGGTTTCTTCGGAAACCGGCGAGAGAAGCTTGTTGGGGTCGTAATAAGGGGAGCTGACCAGGGCCAGGATTTCGCCGCTGTGCACATTCATGACGATGGCCGCACCGATGTGGTTATGGAGCGCCTGTTCGATGGAATGCTGAAGTTTGTTTTCTATGGTCAGGGTGGCGTCTTCGCCGTGCCGGGGCGGAATCCGGCTGAGTTCACGGCGCTGTTTGTAAAGATAGTCCGTTTCTATTATTTTTATGCCGGCCTGTCCGGTTAGGCTGAGGTTGTAGTATTTTTCTATGCCGGACCGGCCGACGACGTCATCCTTGAAATCACCGCGGTTGACCAGTATTTCGCAGATACCGTCGTCAACCTGGGGATTGACAATCTGGCGGAAGTAGTTTTTGCTTATGTAATCGGTGTATTCCTTTTCATAGATATTACTCAGGTAGCCTATGATGTGGGCCGCGCTGGTTTTGGCCGGGTATACCCGCCTAATGCCTTCGGTCACGCTTATACCGGGGAAAAGATCGGGGTTTGCTTCGACCTCAAGGGCGACATCGAGATTGATGCCGTTAATAAAGCGTTGTTTGTTATTGCGGTATTGCCTGAGGATATTGCGTTTTTCCCGGGGAGTTTTTCCTTCGGTCATTTTCTCTATTTTCTGTTCGATGTTGTCTATCTTCGATTTGATAGGCTGTGTTTTTTGTCCGGTTATCCTGGCCAGCCGGCTGATTACCCGCTCCGGCGGCTCATAGGTAATGGTTGGTTTGGATGATGGCTGCCGGTTTAGTTTGGCTGGAGTAACATAGAGATCGAAAAACGCTTCGTTGTAAGCCAGAAGGTAACCGTTGCGGTCGAATATCTTGCCCCGGCTGGACTGCAGATGCTCTATTCGGGTGCTTTGTTTCTGCGCCTGGTTTTGATAGTAGGAACCGTTGAGCACCTGAAGCCTGAAGAGCTGCAATTCCAGCAGTATGAAAGGGATGCAGAATATTATTATGATAAAAATGAGTCTTCGCTGGGACATAATTAAGGCGCGGTTAGTCTGGATTGGCGCCACCAATAGAGTTTATATAATACGGTTAAAACAATTCCACCGATGATTGACGTATATAATGCCACCATAAATGATTTACCGATGACATACCATATTTCCAGGTTACCGTATAGTATGCTCAGGCCTATGCCGTGCAGAGAGTGGCATATCCAGGTAACCGCAAAGAGAATTGCTATCTGGACGATGATGTCGTCTTTGAATATCAGCTGGCGGGCCACGGCGACCAGCAGCCCGCTTACCAGATACAGGAAACCCATGGTTCCGAATCCGGTGTGCGAAACCATATCCTTGGCTATTCCGATGAACCAATTGCCCATCATAACGCCCGGGGTGGTGATATTATACATGCGGTTGCTGTAAGAGGGATGGTATGAATAGAATGACGCCATAAACACCAGAAAAATAAGTAAATCGGGGCTGGTGCCCATTATCTCCGGGCCGTCAAACACGAATATTTGCAAGAAAAGCGTGATTAAAGCAATAATGACAATGAGCGATATTTTTATCTTCATGGGTTCCTATTTTGAGCGGCGTTTCAGAATAATAACGTTTTCCAGGTTGCTGAAATCAATGGCCGGACTGCCGTAAAGTGTATTATAATTGCCGTCTTCCGAAATACCGGACACTTTACCGATAATCAGGCTTTGGGGAATGGTATTTTCCATATCGCGTGCTGTAAGAATATCCCAACCGGCCGTGATTTTTACGTCGCGGGAAATCCACTTGATGCTGTATTGGTTGAAAGATATGCCGAATAATACGCCGATGCCGTTGCTCAATCCGGCCTTTTCTTCCGATTTCTTCGATTCTTTTTTGTCTTTTTCATCCTTGTCCTGTTGTTTGGGAATGGGTGGCGGCACAACCAGGGTTTTGCACCTGAATGCCGGGTCGGTAATCAGCTGGACCCGACTGGTAAATGAGGCAACGCTGGTGATTTTCCCGACCAGATAACGCCCGGAAACAACCGGTAGGCCGTTTTCGATGCCGTCCGAGCTGCCGCGGTTAAGCGTAAAACTGCGGCGCCAGATTGAGGCATCATAATTTATCATCACATCAGCGACAATAAGCTCATAACGTTCCTTCATCTGGGCGGCTGACGGGGACTCGACGAAATCGCTTACGGTCCGGAGTTTCCTGGTCAGTGATTTATTCTCATTTATTAGCTGGGTTATTTCGGCCTTAAGGTCAGCTACTTCTTTTTCCATCAGGGCGGGTTTATCAGCTTCGCTGACTTTACCGGTTTTACCTTTATTTTCACCGGATGAGGAAGGGGTTAAGGGTTTGGCAACCGCCAGTACGAAAGTTTCTGTGGATTCAAAACAGCTTGAAGGGAGTAAAAGCAGAATGGCGCTAAGGCATAAGAAGATAAAAGGAGTACTTTTCATCCCAAAGCATAGTTTTTATAGAAGATCTTCGCCGCTTTCCAGGCTTTCCTGTATCTGGTCCAGGTTTTCAAGGACAATGCCTGTGCCTCTGGCAACTGCGGTGAGGGGATCTTCGTCAACCCTGACAGGTATTTGAACCTCTTTGTTTATGGCTTTATCAAGCCCTCTTAAAAGAGAACCGCCGCCGACCATAGCCATGCCGTGGCTGATTAAATCAGCGGAAAGCTCTGGAGGGGTCTTTTCAAGTGTTTCTTTCAGTGCCTGGATAATGGCGTCAACCGGCCTTTTCAGCGCTTCCCTGATTTCTTCTGAGTTAACGATTACCTTGCGCGGGCGGGCGGCAATCAGGTCGCGGCCGCCGACTTCCATGGTCAGCTCTTTATCCAGCGGGGATGCTGAACCGATGGTTAGTTTTATTCTTTCGGCCATCTGCTCGCCAATCAGCAGGTTATAGGTCGTTTTCATATGCTGGATGATGGCTTCATCCATTTCGTCTCCGGCAATGCGGATGCTTTTGCAGGTGACTATTCCGCCCAGAGAAATAACGGCAACTTCGGTTGTGCCGCCGCCGACGTCAACTATCATGTTGGCGATGGGTTCCTGAATAGGCATTCCGATTCCGATGGCTGCGGCAATCGGTTCGAGAATCAGATATATTTTGCGGGCGCCGGCTCTTTCAGCCGAGTTAATCACGGCCCTTTTTTCCACGGTGGAAATCCCCGATGGGATGGAGATGGCTACCCGGGGGTTAATCAGCTTCCAGCCTTTATAAACCCTGACTTTCTGGATGAAGTATCTGATAAGGGCTTCGGCCAAATCGAAGTCGGAAATGACGCCGTTTTTGAGCGGCCTTACCGCCATAATACCGCCCGGTGTTTTCCCGAGCATTTCCTTGGCGACGTTGCCGACGGCCTGACCGTTGAGAAGGACTTTGTTGGTGCCTTTACGCACCGCCACAACAGATGGTTCGGAGATTATGACGCCTTCGCCCTTTACGCAGACCAGAGTGTTGCAGGTGCCCAGGTCGATGCCGATATCGGTGGACAGCATCCCTAACATATCACTAATGAAATTTGACATTTGATTATCCTCCTTCAATACCTATAAATAACCTATCGGCATTCTTCCTGTGGGGCTTAAATATTTACTTGGTTGCTGTCGCAGAAGGAGGAGATACGATTCCGGCGAATGTTACCCCATAGAATTTGTTTAATTCGTATGCCACCAGGTAAATAGAAACACAGATGAATATGGCAGCTACGATCATCAGGAAGGTGTAGACATTATTTTTAGGTTTTGTAGGGCCGAGCGGCGCTTGTTCCGGCGTCCATCCCGGTGCTGCGGGGGCTACTGCTTCAGCTTGTACAGTGACGTCTTCGTTAGCCATAATTTTATCGTTAATAAGGGCTGGTGGTAATGCTGTCACCGACTTTAATGCCGTCAGATTGGAATTCTTTTATGCTGAAAGCGCTTGAAATCTGAGGCTCAACTTTTTCCACCTGTATTTTACCGACGTATTTATCAACACGATAAACGGTGAACTTCATTCCGGCTTCGACGCCGTCATTCTTGCCGACGCTCATGACAACCAGGTTTAAATCGGGTTTGTCGCTGACCGCCAGAATCTTGCCTTCAATCCATTTGGCCTGGTTTTGCTCGCCGGCTAAGGCCGGAACGGCTTTCTTATACTGCTCCAGGAGCGTTTTTGCGGAATTGAGCTCTTTGGCCTGAACCAGATACTGCTGTTCCAGAGCCGCCAGGTTCTTTTCTATCTTTGACAGGTCGTCCTGTGTCTGCATGAATTTGCTTTCGAATGTAGCCCGGTCTTTCTCGGCATCGTCTTTTCTTTTGCGGAAATCCTCAACGGTTTTAAGGAATTCTTCGTTTTTCCTTATCTGTTCGTTTAATTCGGCCTCAAGCTTTTTGTATGTCTCCGAAAGCTTGGTGAATTCATTAGTAACCCGGGTGTTTTCTTCTTTCCATGAGGTGAGGTCATTCTGGGCGGCATTAAGGTCGGTTTTGAGGGTGGAAATCTCTTTTTCCAGTTGTGAGATGTCTTTTTCCAGGGCGCCTTTCTTGCCCAGCAGGTCTTCTATTTTTAAGTCTTTGTCCTTTATGGTTTTTTGGTGTGCCGAAATCTCTTCCTTAAGCCGTTCTTTATAATCGACTCTGTAGCTGAATAAGGCCGCGGTCATTCCAAGATACACCAAGCTTAATACCAGAAGCGATACGATCATCACGCGTGTCAGAATGCTCATAATCAGAACCTCCTTGATAAGTCCTTGTTAATTTATTAATTTAAAGAGTCTATATATATAAATACTTTAGTCAAGAATTTTTACTTATTTTTCGCAGGCTGGCAAAGACGGCGGTCAAGGATATGATGAGGCATAAAAAGGCGAAATAGTCGCCGTTATTCGCGTAAAATGAGCTGGTTGTAGCCACGGGGATTTGTTCGGCCCATGCGCCTTCAACTTCTTTATAGGCGTCTGTATTATTTTTAAGGATGTTTATTTTTCCGTTCGGATGAATGACCGCGGAGATCCCGGTATTGGTGGCTCTGATAAAAGAGCGTCTTGATTCAACCGCCCGGAAGGCGGAAATAGCCAGTATTTGATTTAGTTCGGCGCTGTTCTTGAACCAGCCGTCATTGGAAATGTTGATGATAAAATTGCTGCCGCGCCTGACGCTGGCCCTGGCCAATTCCGGGAATATCGATTCGTAACAGATTAATACCCCGAATTTAAGATTACCCAGGCTGAACGGTTCGGCGTTTGTTCCGGCCTGCATATCCCTGATTTCGGATAATTCTGAAAAGGTCAGGATTAGGTTGTCAAGCCAGGGAAAAGTTTTCCTCAGGGGCACATATTCCGATATGGGCACCAGGTGTATCTTGGAGTATTGCCCGATGGTTTTGCCTTCTTTGTCCAGATAGTAAGCGCTGTTGTACATCTTGAAATCAGCCCCGGTTTCGTCCGGCTCAAACGTTACCGCGCCGATAAGATGCGGCACTCCGGACATTATTGACGGCTCTTTAAGTATGTCCATATTTTCCGTGACCTCTGATTTCTTAATCGTATTACTGCAGGCGTAAGGAAACATTGTCTCGGCCCAGACAATCAGGTCCGGCTTGGTTTCGCCCGAAATCAGCTGCATGGAAAGTTTCAGGTGTTTCTCGTAAATGATTAAAGGGTTGGGCGGATTATTCTTGAGTGATTGCTCGATATTGCCCTGGACTATGCCGATTCGCGGGCCGGGTGTAATATTTATTCGGTCAATCCGGATATAACCGTATATCAAAGCCGCCAGAATAATTACTGCCGGGCAAAGCAGGGCGGTAATTACTCCGGACTGGTCAAGCGTCTTGGTTATTTTCCTGTATATTATCAGGGCGATGCTTGTGTTGACCATCATCACCAGAAACGACACGCCGTAAACGCCGGTGATATCGGAGATTTGTATCAACCCCAGCCAGCTGTATTGCGTGTGCCCGGCGAAAAACCACGGAAACCCGGTCAGGAAAAATGAGCGGACAAACTCAATCCCGGCCCATAAACTGGGTATGAGCAGGATATTAAACATAATGATCCCGCGCCGGATGAGCAATCTGGCCAGCCAGGCGAATCCCAGCCAGTAGAAAGACAGTATTCCCGGGGCGATGAAAAGTCCGGCCCAGGTTACATGACGCATCCAGGACGCGCCGAGGAAAAAGAATAGATATGCGCTTAAGTAAACATGAAGTTTGAATCCCATTCGGTTCAGGAGCGGGATGTTCTTGAATAGCGCGATTTTACCGCTTTGGCCGACATCTGTTCCTCCCGGGCTGATTCCCGACTTGAAAATATACAGGATCATTGGCACGTAAGAAATCCAGGCCAGGAAAGAGAAATCGGCCGGATGATATGATAACCAGGTCAAGATAGATGTCAAATAGGGCATATTATCAGCTTAGAATCATCACATCAACAGTTGCGCCGGCGGTAAGTTTGGGGCTGTCGGGCGGAATTATCAGGAGCGCATTCGCCTTGCTAAGCGATACCAGGTCGGCCGAACCGTGGCTCTTTACCGGGTTCACTATTCCGCCGGTTTCGGTCATCCTGAAGAAAGCGTTAATATATTGCTGGCGTTCGGATTGCTTGGGCCAATCGGCATTTAGCCGTGCTTTTACGACCGGATTCCTGAGCCCTGAATTAGCGGTGATGCCGGCCAGCGCCTCGCGCACGAATATTTCGGTTATCACAAAAGTAGAGACCGGATTACCGGGCAGGCCGAAGACAAGGCATTCGGCGGTTTTGCCGAAGGTGAACGGTTTCCCCGGCTTTA
Organism: Candidatus Brocadiia bacterium; assembly: GCA_041658285.1. NCBI lineage: Bacteria > Pseudomonadati > Planctomycetota > Candidatus Brocadiia > Candidatus Brocadiia bacterium. The sequence continues at coordinate 328,530 of JBBAAP010000001.1, read as the reverse complement.
TGGCCACCTTGTTGAAAATAATCTCACAGCCTGATTTCTTAAGAATCTCCTCGACAAAATCGTGGTCGCCGACCGATACGCCTCCGCTTAGGATAAAAATACTCGATTTTAATCCTTGGGCTATTTTGGATTCCAGTTTCGACCGGTCATCCCTGGCTATGCCCAGTGAATGCGCCTTAAAGCCCATTTTGTGAATCTGGGAAATCAGGGAATAAGTATTGCTGTTTCTTATCTGGGCGTCATTCGGCCGGACATTTATGTCGACCAGTTCATCGCCGGTGGCCAGGACCGATATTTCCGGTTTTGAGTACACCGAAACATCGGCTTTCCCCACGGCCGCCAGAAGGGCCACTTCCTGAGGCCTTATGGCCGTGCCGGCCGGTATGACCCTGGCGTTCATTTTTAGGTCTTCTCCTCGCATCGCTATGTTCTCGCCTTTGCGCACGCTCTTCAGACAGTTGACCATATTGCCGCCTGATGCCTTGGTATTCTCCACCATTATTACCGCATCGGCGTTTTCCGGCACCGGCGCGCCGGTCATTATCTTTATCGCCTTGCCGGGTTTGAGCTTTAGATTTGGAGAGTAACCGGCCGCCACGGTTTCGATTACTTCCAATTCTACCGGCGGGCGGAGCAGGTCTTCCGAACGCACCGCATACCCGTCCATGGCGGACCGGTCGAACGGCGGCAGGTCGATATCGGAAAAAATATCCTCGGCCGTGACGTATCCCGGTGAATCGTTGATGGATACTGTTTGGATGCGCGGTTTGGGGATGGAATCCCTTATTTTACTGATGGCTTCGCTGACACTGATCATTTTACTCTAAACGCAAGCGGTAGAACTTGTTCTTTTTCCCGACCTTGAGTATTTGGCCCGACTTGACCGGTATCTCGCCGCTGGCCTGAGTTATTTTCTGGTTATCGATGGTTACGCCGCCCTGCTCGATTATGCGCCGGGCATCGCTGCCGGACTTGACCGCGCCGATATTGACCAGCAGTTTTGGCAGGTAAACGCCTTTGTCGGTAATCAGCTCTTTTGGGATGGCCACTTCCTGGATGTTTTCAGGCACTTCTTTGCGGCTGAATACTGACATGAATCTTTCCACCGCCGAATCGGCATCGGCTTTATTGTGGTAAACGGCCACGATTTCCCTAGCCAGTCTTATCTTGGCGTCGCGCGGATGGGTTTTATCGGAGCACAACTGGTCTATTTCGGCCGGCGCTACCTCGGTCAATAATGTGAAATAATCCTTCATCAGCTTGTCCGGAATGGACATGACCTTGCCGAACATGTCATCCGGCTTTTCGGTGATGCCGATATAATTGCCCAGGGACTTGCTCATCTTGTCGGTGCCATCCAACCCGACAAGCAAGGGCATGGTAATGGCAATCTGCTGAGGCTGATTGACGCCCTTCTGCAAATCGCGCCCGACCAGCAGGTTGAAGGTTTGGTCATTTCCGCCCAACTCGATATCCGCTTTGATAGCCACGGAATCGTAGCCTTGCATCAGGGGATAGAGCAGTTCATGCAGGCCGATGGGCGTTTTCTTGGCCAGACGATTGGCGAAGTCATCGCGTTCGATGAATCTGGCCACGGTCACTTGCGCGGCCAGCTTGATGATGTCCGAAAAGGTCAGTTTACCCAGCCACGACCCGTTAAGAACTATCTTGAGGTTCTTGACGTCCAGGATATTGCTGACCTGGTCAAAATAGGTCTTGGCGTTGCTTTCAATCTCGCTGGTTGACAATTGCGGCCTGGTCTTGTCACGGCCGGACGGGTCGCCGATAAACGTGGTGAAATCGCCGATGATGACGACCGGCTGGTGCCCCAGGTCCTGGAACTGTTTTACTTTCCGCAGGACGACCGTATGGCCCAGATGGATATCCGGCGCGGTCGGGTCGAGCCCCAGTTTAACCACCAGCGGTTTCTGGGCGGTGAGCGATTGCTCCAGCCGTTTGGCCAGTTCATCCTCGGTATAAATCGCCATCGTCCCGCGCTTGATGATTTCCAGTTGCCGGGCAGCTTCCTGTTTGATATTCATATCCGGTAAATTTAGCTAAAATAGACAGGGTGTCAATAATTATCTGGCAAGACTTGAGCCTATTTCTGGAACAACGGCAGGTATTGGTAAGGTATCTGCAGGGTTAGGCAGGCGAACGCCGTAGCGTAATCTATGTTGGTGCCGCCTTCGCCGCCGGACCAGGAACCATTCAAGTCCTGTTTCCCGACAAAGTAATCACGGAGCGGCGGAAACCATTGCGGCCAATATTGTTCCCCGGCCAGGTGCATGGCCAGGGTACCGTAGAAGTTGGAGTAATAAGGGTAATCTTTCCAATTGTTCGGCGTGCCCGGTTTGAATCCCATCAGGAACTTCAGCCCGCGTTGTGTCTCAGCCGCGTCGAACTTGCCGTAAAGGCATAACGATGACACCCCGCCCGCGGCCAGCGCGAAAGAGCTTTCACTGCGCGAGCTATGCAGCGAATACCTGAAACTGCCGTCTTCATTGCCGGTCTGGCGCAGATACTCGATACCGCTGTTGATGACGTTCTTATCGACGGCGATGCCGACGTTCCGTGCGGCCCGCAAGGCCTGGACTATGCATACGGTGACGCTGCCTTCGTCGCCCGACGGTCTTGGCTCGTAATACCAGCCGCCGTCCCGGCTCTGGCTGGTTTCTATCACCTTGACGGCTTGTCTCAGCGCTGATTTTATCTGCTCTTTATCGACGCTGGTCGACTTGGTCATTCCGTATATCTCGGCCAGGAACCAGGTGGCAAAGCCGTGCCCGTGCATGCGTGAGCTGGAGTTCTTGTCCGGCTCGATGATGTAGCCGGTCTCGTCCTGCGAGCGGAGCAGGTATTTGGTGACGGCCTTTAAGGCGTCGCCGTATTTGCCTTCGCCCGGAATATTGCCTCCGGCCAGGAATGCCAATCCGACCAGGCTGGTCGTGGCCACGGGATAATTCTCCCCGTAGCCGCCGTTGTTGGAAAGGCGCTTGTTCAGGAAGTCCAGCCCTTTGGTTATGGCTTTGACAGATTGGACGGTATGGTCCGGATGGACCGGCGGTTCCGGCGGGGTTTTATCCGGTTCGGCTAACAGGACTCCGGCTGCCGCGGCCAGTGCCAGAAACAGGCTGATATATGTTTTCATTATGTAACGTCCGGACGTAGCCGTTAGTCCTCAGCCAGTGTTTTGAAGTATTGCTTCAGCCAATCTTCGTAATCGGGCAGGAAACCTTCCTGTTCGTTCTGGATGATTTCATCGCGCATCTTAGGCGGCAGGTTGCCCCATTTGTAGGTCGTGCCGCGCCGTTCGAGCATTCCTTCAGGCAGTCCGCCCTTGGCTTCGTAAGCTCTCTCGGCCGGGCCCTTGGGCTGGGGTTGCTCCTTGGGTGTTTCCCGGAGCGGTTGCGGCTGTTGCATCTGTTCACCCGGTTTGGGTTTTCCCTTATCGCGTTCTTTGGGTTGGGACTGGTCTTTCTTTTGGGACTGGTTCGGTTTGGGCTTGCCTCCTTTGCCTGAAGGCGGCGGCGGCATCATAGTCTCCGGCGCCGACTTTATCAGGCGGTCGATATCCTCAATCGCTTCCTTCTGGGAGCTCTCGGTCTTATTCAGGAGCCGGTTTATTTCCTTGATGGCCTCCGACTGGGACTGGTCGTTGCCGGGCAAAGGGTTTTTCGGCCCGTAAACGGACGAGCGCGACAGGTAATCCTCGGCCCGGGCCATCTTCTCAGCCACCTTCTGGAGTATCTCGGTCGGCTTGACCTGTTCCTGCACCGGCGCCGGCTTGAGCTCGCGGTCCAGCTCTTCGATAAGCCGCTCTATCTTCTCGGTATCGCGGTCGGAATCGGCATTCTCGGCGGCCGCGTAGAGCCAGCCCGCAAAGAACGCCGTCAGCGCCAGTATCATTCCGTAACGCATAATATTATTCCTCTTTGGGTTTCTCGGGCGGTTTCATATTATCCAGCGCCCGCATCTTCTCGGCGAACTTGGCCGCCATATCGGCCAGGATTCCCTGCTGTTCGCTCAGCCGGCGCAGTATCATCTGCTGGGCCGAGTTGAACCCGGCGGTCTGCCCGCCGGCGTTGTTCTTCTTGAACTTATCCGTGTCGGACTTGAGTCCTTCCTGCAGCGTTTTGAGCATTCGGAGCTCGACGATGAGCGGGAGCAATGAGTCCTGCCCGCCTCCGCCTCCGCCGCTTCCTCCCTTTTGCAGGGGGGCTTTGCGCCTTAGTTTCTCGTTCTTAAAGGCTTTAATCAGTTCGTCCAGGCGGCGGATGATGTCTTCCTCTATGGCCAGGGTGTAGCGGTCGGTCCGGTATTCGTCGGCCAGGAATTTGCCGACCTTGTTCATATCGTCGCCGATAAGCGCCAGCGCCTGGGTGAAGACGATGGAGTTTTCGGCCTTAAGCTTCTGTTCCACCTCGGCCGTCAGCCGGGCCAATTCGGTCTGGTCCTTGCCGAGTTTCTTCAGGGTGATGATGTTCTCGCGCGGCCACTGGTTGTCGGCCGGGCGCTTTTGGTCCAGCTCGGCCGTATCCTGGTGGATGATGTCCTCTTTCTCGCGGATATCGCGCAGCATCTGCTCCAGTTCATCCAGTTTTTGCTGTCTTTCCTGGTCTTGGAGCTGGTCGGCTTTCTCGCGCATAAGTTCGTAGACGCGTTCCAGTTCCTTTAATGCTTCTTCGGTGTCCTCCTTGGCCGATTTGGGCTTGCCCTGTGACATATTCTCCGAAGCCGAGCCCATCTTGCCGGAAGCGGCTTTCATACCCTTGGCCGCTTTCTTCTCCTTCTCCTTTTCTAGTTCATCGGCCAGTGCGTTGGCCTTTTTCTCCAGTTCCTTCTGGCGCTGTTTCAGCCGCTCCAGTTCTTTCTTCTGCTCTGGAGTCAGCGATTTATCAGGCGATTTCTGCTCGTCCTGGCTGAGCTGGCCGGCCTTCTCGTCTATCTTCGACTCCTCGTCCTTGAGCTGGTTCAACTCGTTCATCCGCGATTCCAGACGCTCCAGCTTCTGGGACAGCTCGTCGCGCGAGACCTTGTCTTCCAGGAATGATAACAGCTGTGACAGCCCGGACTCGACCTGGTTGGCCTTGTCGATGGCTTTGCCGCCCATATTCTGGTTTAAGGCCTCGACCGCCTCGCGCATATTTTCCTTGAGCAGGTTCTGGCTCATCATCGCCTGCGCCTGGTCCAGCTTCTGGGCGTAATAGGGCTGTGATTCCTGGAGCTTCTGGCTGACCCGCTGCATCTTGGACTCGAGCGTCTCGATGTCCTTCTGCACCGATTTCTCGGATTCCTTGACCGCTTCCTTGGCCGATGGCGTGTCGGCCGTGGTCTGCTTTATGTCTTCCAGCGCTTTCTTGTGGCGCTGGAGAATGTCCTTGGTCAGGCGCACGATTTCTTGGAAATCCTCCCACTGCTCCATCCGGGACAGGGCGTCCTTAAGGTCATCGGCGATGTCCTGCTGGGCGGCCCGGCTGTTTTCCAGGTTGTCCTTGCGCGATTCCGCGTCCTTGCCGTCCTTGGCCTGGTTCAGCGACTTTACCGCCTCAGGCGATTTCTCGGCCGATATATCCTTCATCAGCTGGCTCATCTCCTGCAGTTTCTTCTTGGCCGCCTCGTCCCAAATCTTATTGGCCGATGCGTCCTTAAACGCCTGCGATAAATCCTTGGACATGCGCTCCGATTCCTGGCCGACGCGCCGCTGGTTCGAGATGCGCTGGTTGATGGTCGGGGCGGTCTGCTCGCTCCATCTCTTGTCGTCGGCCGACGGGTCTATCTTGGTTGATTCGGCCAGCTCGCGCTCCTGCAGGTCCTTGACCCGGCGCAGGTCGTCCTTGATGCGGAGCATCATTTCGTCCATCTTCTTTTCCATCTGGACCGGGCTGATGACAATCAGCCGGTAATCGCCGGTGCGCGACTGGTTGGGCCGGGGAATGGCGCAGTTGTCCTCCGCGCCGAAATAATACCTGATGACGTCGCCGTCCTTGGGCTTGATTTCAGCCAGCTCGAAGACGTGCGAGGTTTCCACCTTGGACTGTTGGGCCGGCGTGGCTGATTCGAACATGGGCAGCTGGCGCTCGGCCGTGGCGTCGCTTCCGGATTCGCCCGCCAGGCTGTAGCCCATCCATATCCTGGCCACGGCGTAATCGTCCGTGACCAATAGCGCCATCGGCACCGACGCGTCGGGCGTGACGTATTTGTATTCAACCGTTGGCTCCTGCACCTTGATTACCGGAGCCGTATCGCGCGTGACGCTTATGGGATACTCTATCGGCTGGTGGTTGGACAGGCTGTTCAGTCCGGTCAGCTTGATGGCGTAAGCGCCGTCATTCATTGCCGTAAACCGGCCCTCGACCTGGCGCGGCCTGCCCTCGGCGTCTTTGGCCAGCGCCATCGTTATCAACTGGGCCGGTATGCCGGCCTGCTTGTTGCCGGTATCGGAGCTGATTGACATATCGGCCTTGCCGATGTCGATGTTGGCCAGTGCGATAATCGTTACCGCGGTCCCGACCGGCGCCTTGACGTTGCCGCCTTCGATGCGCCCGGTGTTCTTCAGACCGGTCGATGACCTGATGTATTCGGGGTATTCGTATTGGCAGTAAATGCGCTCCAGCCCGGGCGGGGACAGCACCTTGATGACAATAGGATTAGTCCGGTCGTCGCCGCCGGTGACATAAAACTCGAATGATTCCTTGACCCGCAGGAAGTCGAACCGGAAGACGTCCTTCTCCGACATCGACATCCGTTCCGTCTGTATGTCCGTTGTTGGTTTATCCGCGGTTATGACGCGGTAATTGATGTAAGCCTTTGATATGGAGCCCTTGACCACTTTGGCCAGTACGGCCACGTCCCGGTCACGGGCCGCGATATTGTCGGGCGCGTTCCTGACCTCGATTGCGATGTTAGTCCGCTTGGGCCAGCGGGCCTCGCCGCCGAACAGACGGTTCAGCCAGATGCCGGCCATCCCGGGGTATGATATAATGTAAAGCCCGCACAAAGCCGCCAGCGCAATGCCTGACAATGCCAGCCGTTTTTGGTGTTTGGAATTGATTATGGCGTTGAAGTTCATCTCCCTGGAGCTGTCAAAAGCCTCGTTGACCAGCGCCTGTATCAGCTCAGGCGATTGGGTCGGCGGCGCCGAAATGGATAACTGCAGCGCGCTGAGCAGTCGTTCCTTAAGCTGCGGATATTTGCGTTCCAGGTATATCACCAGCGAGTCGTCGGATATGGTCGTTCGGAGCGGGTAGATGACGTAGCGGTAGGCCAGCCAGAACAGGCCAACGGCGCCGGCGCCCAGGAAGACCAGCCTTACAGCCGGCGGCAGTTCCGGCATTGACCAGTCGATGGCGAAGGTCAGCGCCGCGAACGCGGCCGCGTAGATGACTATCCGGGACAGGCCGTCCGCCAGGAAAAGCATCCTGATCCTGGCCCGCACCCCGGCCAGCCGGCCGGTCAGTTGGTTAATCTGTTCCATAACCACGGTATTATAGGGAAGAAATAGAATCAGTCAAGCAAAAAATCAGCGTGGAATGTTTTATCTCAGCTTGGTTGGATTACTTGGTTTCTGGCTCAGCCGTCGGCGCCGGTTTGGGTTCGAACTTGTTCAGGTTCTGGTTGTATTCCAGTTTCTCCTTGGTGCAATACCACCATTCCTTCCAGTTCTCGATGGAATCCTTGTTGGCTTCGGCGTCCAGGTCCGGGTTGTATTCCAGCGTCTTGTCGGTCATCCGGCGCAGTAGCCACCAGGCAATCCAGCGCGCGGCCGGGTTCTCGTCAGCCAGCCCTTTAATCAGGTTGTCGACCGTATTCTTGTCGCCGATCGGGCCGTAGGTGTTGACAATCCATTCCTTCGATTCCAGCTGGGGCGAGGCGAACTGCTTGGAGAACTCGTCGCCCTGGCAGGAGAAAACCAGCCGGAGTATTTTGGATTCGTATTCCTGGGTGAACTGCTTGTCCTCCTTGCGGTAGGACGACTTGACCACATCGAACAGCCCGCCGATGAATAACTCCACCTGGTCGGCCCGGGCGTCGACGTCGGTGAAGATGGCCATGGCCTCGATTTTCTCGCCGGCCAGGATTTCACGTTTCTCCCTCAGGTCCTTGCAGTTCATATAGCGCAGGCCCTTTTTATACTTGATGATGGTGTCCTCGCGCATGGCGGCCGGGAAACCGGCCAGCTTTTCCTCGGCCGAAATCAGTTCCCGCTCGACAACCGGGTAGATGGAATCCTGGTAGAACCGGCTGGCCAGTTGCGGGAAATATCCGGACAGCTTCTCATCCGTTTTAAGGCGGATATCGGCCTTTAGGCAGACATCGAGATTGAGCTTGATTGATTCCTTGGTGTTGTTGGTCAGCGTATACTTGAAGAACCAGTAATAAGAATTGGCGCCGGCCGGGTCGGTAAAGGTGAAAATCTTTAGCGGCTGGTAAGTGATGTCCAGTTCCCAGCGCTGTTTCAACTTGGGCAGGGGCGAGGTGTCCTCGGCCGATACCGGCATCGATATGATTAACCCGATGACGACGATGAGTACGAACCTGACGGCCTGGCGATAACTCATAAGCACTATCCTTGCCGGCTCCGAAATCGGAGGCGGTAATCTTTCTTATCGGTTAATCCTGCAATCTGGAATCCGCGTCGGTCCAATCGGCCGAGCTGGCCTTGACCGCGATGACCTGTCCGCCGAAATAAAGGACGTTGATATCCTTCTGGCTGTTTTCCGGGTCGTGGTTGGTTGTTCTATCGGCGCCGATGGGGCGGCTTTCATCCGTAGCCGCGGTGATGGTGAAATTAGGACCGCGGTAATTGCAGACGCCGTCGCCCGGGGCATCTCCGACCAACGGGCAGACGAACTTATCGTGGTTCTTGGTGCCCAGGGCCGATGTTTCCGGGGTGGGCATCTGGCGCAGGACGTTCCAGAACCCGGCGCCCTTATAAGTATCGCCTCTGGGGTAGCCGCCCATTGACATTTCATACTGGAGCAGACCGGCGTAAAGGCTGGTCAGGTTGCGGCTGCACTTGAGCATATTAGCCCTGAACTTGGCGTTAGCCACGCCCGGCAGGACCAGGCTGGCCAGGATGCCGATAATGGCGATAACCACCAGCAGTTCAATCAACGTAAACCCGCCCTTGCTATTATTGCTGTGTTTCATATAACTCCTCCTCTTAGTCGCTGTTAGACTTTAGTCGTTACAGCGACTTAGATCCAGCTAAACGTAGTTTAGCAGGATAACTACATTTCCCATCGCTGTTGGGCTTTAGTCGCTCTAGCGACTCAAATCCAGCTAAACGTAGTTTAGCAGGATACATATAATTGCAGTTACTTCTACGAGGGTGACTATACCCGGACAGCAGAAAATGTCAAATAATTTTATATATATTATTGAAGTTAGTAGGAGTCTGTCTGTTGACTGCCAGTAGTGCCTAAAATATCCGGCTAATCCAGGAAACGATACCGATTAAGATAAGTATTGCTGAAACCGCCGAGCGATATCTGAACCTGCCGCGTGCTAAAATAATCACGCCCAAGCCGATAGTCCAGAGCATCAGGAATTCCGCGGCAAAGCATTCTATGCTCCACCACAGATGTAAAAGGGTTCCTATGCCAATCGGCGATACCGGTATCGGATGAATCGGGAAGAAGAAGCGGCTGTTATCAAACGGTATGAAGAATCCCACGCCCAGCCCGCCGTTCGTCAATGCGTCCAGCACGCCGTGCATGGCAAAGGCTATCCAGAAAAGACCGAACAGTCCCCAGACCCCGCCGGGGAAGTTCCGGCGGACATCGCGCAGGATGAAAACGGCGGCCAATGCCAGCAGTCCGGCAAAGACCAGTGAATGGCTCAATCCCCGGTGGCCGAGCATATTCCCGTAAGGAATCCATTTCATAAACAGGGCATCGGCATCCGGCAGGACCGAAAGCGCCATAACTGTAACGCCGTAACTGTGCCGCCGCTCGGCCGGGACATAACCACTGCCCAGGCTGGCCACCACATAACCCATAAACGCGTGCGTCGGAATGGTCGGCATAGTTGATTGTTAATCCTTCTTCGGCGGAATCTTTATGTCGGTCGGGCTAATCGGATGGGCCGGCGGTTGTTGGAAAATATCCCGCATCGGTTTTATTACAGGCATAGGCGTCTCGATATGGTAATGGTACTCCGGCTTCTGCTTGGAGATTTCGGCTATCACCTTGACGTGCTCCTTTAACAGCTCTATCTCTTTCTTAAGCAGGGTTATCTCGGCCTCGTATTTGTCCTGCAGTTTGGCGCTGTCTTTCTGGTAACGCGATGCTATCTCGTTCTGGATGTCCCGGATTTTGGCCTCCATCTGCCGTCCGGCCAGTTCCTGCTCGGCCTGGACCAGGTAATCGTTGGTGGTCCGGTCGCCCGGCTTGAGCTTGAGCGACTGCCTGAAATCGGCCACGGCCTTGGCCAGCAACGCCTGGTATTGGTCCGATTCCGACATCATCTGCGCCCCCTGGGCGAACATCACGCCCCGGTAGAAATATGCGTCCGGGTTGTCCGGCTCCAGCTTAATCAGCCGGTCGAAATCTGCCCGGGCCTTGGCCAGCTCGCCCATCAGCCCGTAGCTCCGTCCCCGTATGGTGTAGGCCAGTGCGTTCAAGGCCGGGGGGATTTTACCCTGTAAGGGCTCGTGCTCCGGCGGCTGAAGTTCCAAAGCCTTGGTGCAGTCCGAGATGGCCTCCTCAAGCCGGCCCATCGTTTCGTAAATCATAGCCCGCAGGAAATAATGCCAGCCGTTGGCCGGCTCCAATTCGATAAGCCGGTCGGCATCGGCCACGGCCGGCTGGAACTGCCGGATGTCGAAGAGCAGGCTGGCCCGCTCACGCAGGGCCTCGGTGTAATCGGGGTTGAGCTCGATAGCCGCGCTGTAATCCTTGAGCGCCGCCTTGAGCTGGTTGTAATTGTGGTAGATACCGGCCCGGTAGAAATGGGCGTCGGCGTCGTCCGGGTCCAGCTCGATGGCCCGTGAAAATGTGTAGAGCGCGCCGTCCAGGTTGTTGTCCGCCTGGTGCACCAGCCCCAGGTGGTAATAGGCGTCGGCCTTGGTCTGTCTGTCCGTGTCCGACAGCTTGTCATCCTCCGGTAGGAGCTTGACGGCGATATTGAGCAGAATCCGGGCGGCCGGGAATTTACCTTCCTTAAAGGCGCTGATGCCTTGCCTGAGCATACCCTCGGCCTCGGTCGGCTTGCGCTCCGGCGGCAGGCCTTTTCGGAATATCTGCTTTAATTCATCCAGGGATTGCTTCTTCTTGCCTTTGGATTTGAGATGCGTGAATGTTTCCTCCAGCCCGAAGAGCTTGTTCCGGCAGTCTTCGCATTGGCGCAGGTGGTCGAACAAGGCGTCGAAATCCTTGATATGCTCGTGCGCGCCCCGGGCGTAATCGGTGATGTCGGCCTTGAATTTAGCGCAATCTTTCATATAAGCTCCCTTGCCTTACCACGAAAACACGAAATAGTAAAAATCAGAAATTATAAGTATTATCTTAAATATGGCGGTAAATAAATATCAACGATGGCATATTTAACACAGCTACAATTGTCAGAGCTATTACAAACAAGATAACTATTGCCTTTATTTTAGGTTGTTGTTGCAGGCCGAAATATTCCAGTGCATTCTTATTGAAGAAAAGCATGAATAAAAAGGCGGAAACTAGCCCAAAACCACCATATTCAAGGCAATATTTCGCAGAAGAATATTTACTGGCTGTTCCAATAAACCCGAGGGGTATCCAAATAAATCTATTTGCATTCCATAATGCGTTACACATAAAACGTAAAGCACCTATCCACCAGCCCCATTTCTTAGCGCGCCAGATACCGACTGCTGAAATTAAAGACAGTAATCCCATAAGAGCTATGTATATATAAACGAAGCTGAACGTATCCGCGTAGATAATATTTTTACCATACAAAATAAATAAATAACTTAGCTTGAAAATAGATAAGGCACATCCCCAGATAAGCAGGAAGAGGATTATCTTTATAATAAGAGGCCGCTTGTTCATATACGCTCCCATTTTGTATTTATATTCTGTTTAGATAAGGAGTAAATTTCGCCATCAGTATGACAAGTATCAATAAAATTAACAGGGCGGTTAAAGATAAGATGGCAATTACCTTTGTTTTGGGCAGTTGTTGAAAGCCGAAATATTCCAGCACGTTATCCTTGAAGAAAGCCAGGAATATCAAGGCGCTAAATAGGCCCCAACACACACGCTCAATATAAAAAGATATTCCAAGAGGGGATTGACTGAACATTCCAATAAACCCGGGCAAGGGAATAAATAAACTTATATTTATTATTACGAGAAATATGAAATACAAAGCGCCGGTCCACCAGCCCCATTTCTTAGCGCGCCAAACGCCTATGGTCGAAACCAAAGACAGTAAACCCGCAATGTATGCGTAAGCGAGGAGAATTATACTTGGAATGAGAAATGAACTCCATGATTTGTGCACAATAAATGTATCAGCCAGGCCTAAGACGAATACAAGGTTTTCCCAGATAAGCAGGATTAGAATTATCTTTATAATAATAGGCCGTTTGTTCATATAAGTCCTTTACCACGAAACCACGAAATAGCGAAAACCCGAAATATTCCGTGCTTTAATAGTTTCGAGCCTTCGTGGTAAATTCTCCTAGTATTAATTTAATCCGTGATATTCGTGTTTATTCGTGTCCATTCGTGGCTAATTCTTCTTAGCTAATTATCCTTCTTTATATGCGGGCCGTCGGCGTGGTACCGCAGGCTGATATCCCTGAACTCGGTGTCGTGCTTATGCAGGTTGTCAATCTCCTTCTGCCGTTTGAGCCAGAGCATTTCCATCAGCACGGCGAATTCGTCCCTCAGCTCCGGCTCGTTATTTGCCCGGAACAGTTCGTCCTCCTGCAGGATGGCCTCGTAATGCCGTCCGTCCTCGACAATCAGGTCGAACAAGCGGTGCTGTCGGTGGTTCAGGATAGCCAGGATGCAGTCCATCGTGATTTTGGCCTCGGCGTATTCACGCACCTTGCCGTATCTGAGTTTGTCGATATCCTCAGGCAGGGGCACGCAATGTTTGTTCCGGCGCGCTTCGGACCGGGTGAACATATAACACTCGTCCTTGCAGATTTTATAAATCCAGGACGAGAATTTCCGGGTGTCGTTAAAGCGCCGGATGTTTTTCCAGGTGGATACGATGGTTGACTCAGACACCTCGTCGGCGTCGGAGTTGATTTTACTTTCGCCTCGTTTGGTATCGGGCACGAAGAGTTCGATGCAGGAAAGCTTACGGCAGGCGAACCCGAACAGCCTCGGTTGCCAGCGGTGGACCAGGTGGTCGAATGCCGGCTGTTCACCGGACACATATGCCGCGGTCAATTGCTCATCTGGTCTGTTATCCATAAACACGAATCTCACTAATAGAACGAATCCCACGAATCTTATTCGTGGCATTAAAGATTATTCGTCTGCTTCGTGTTTTAATATAGGTTAAAACATAAAATAAGTCAAAATATTTGCGAGTACTCCGAAGGTGCCTTACCCTCCATACCAGGTATAATTACCCTCAAGCCCTGGGTGGATTACGGTCAAGCCCTAGGTGGATGTCGGTCCAGCCCTGGGTAGATGTGGATGGGTTGGAGGTAAGATGTGGGTGGTATGGAGGTATAATGCCCCCCAAGCCCTGGGTGGATTACGGTCAAGCCCAGGGTGGATGACGGTCAAGCCCTGGGTAGATGTGGATGGGTTGGAGGTAAGATGTAGGTGGGCTGGAGGTATAATGACCCTCAAGCCCTGGGTGGATTACGGTCAATCCCAGGGTGGATGACGGTCCAGCCCTAGGTAGATATGGGTGGGTTGGAGGTATAAGCACCCCCAAGCCCTGGGTAGATATGGATGGGCTTGAGGGTATGGTAGGGATGGTGTGGGGTAGGGGGGATGCCACCCCCTATGTGCCAGAAAGGCAATTAAATGGCGATTCAGGCGGTTTTCCGGGGGGCAAGCACGAAGGAATGGGTAAAAAATACGGAGGAAGGGTGGAAGAATTAAGATGGAAAATGCTTAATTTGTTTTTGGTCCCTGTCCAATGGTTGCCCTTATCCTATTCAATAATTGGGTATATAAATCTGCCTCATCTTTCCAGACGATATGATTATAGTGATTGGTGTCGAAGTGACAGTCCTTCATATAATCACAGTGACAGGTATATATGACTGGGATATTTAATCCATGGGCAAATCCGGCCTCATAATAAACCCCGCCTCTTTGGCCTGTAAAATCGGCCACTAAAAACCTGCTCCTTTTTATCTCTGCAATAATTTCATCGTGTATCTCGCCGAGGAATTCCTTATTCTTTATTAATTGAGGCTTATAGCCAGCATTATCAATTGCTTTTGCGAACCCTTCTTTATAGACATTATCCAAAAAGTTATGCTCCGTCTCATTTTTCACAGGATCAGGAAACCACATCGCCACAAACGCCTGATGAGAGGTCGGGTTAACCTTGCCTAATTCATAAATACGTTCATAACCTTTAGGGGTTATTACAATGAGGTTAGTTCCAGCAATACCATCCCACGTACATTTTATATAGCCATCATCACGCAAAGCGAATAATATTGCCTCAAATTCCCCTGAGTTTAACGCATACAAAATTGGTTGGTAGTTTAAACCCACAGTAATTGGTTCACCTAAGTAATGAGATAGTTTTCCTAAGTTCTGTAATGCCTTATTTAGTTTCTCATCAATTCTTTTAGGGAACTGATCTATCATTTCTTCAATTGTAATTAGCGTTATTTTATTAGGATTTATTCCATTATCTTCTAATTCCTCAATTGTTCCTGATTTGTTTTTAAAGTCAGTAATAACTGGTCTTATTTGTGAATTATTCAGCTTCTTTGTTTGCAGGTACGATGCAATACGAACTTTATCATCGGCATTGATTTTAGTGGTAACATCGGCTCGTTGGTCTTTATAATAAAGCCCACATTCTTTACAGCTATCTAAATAAATCCATGTCGTGAGAATTTGAGCATCTTGGGTAAGTGGTTGATTACAGAATAAACAATTTATAGTCATCTGATAACCCTTGATTAATTATTATAAAACCGTTCAAATGTTACTTTGTTATACTTGCCAAAATTAATGCTAAAGATTTTCTTAGCATTTATTTTTCTTCTTTCCTCTTCTGGTATTTTATTTTCGACATATAATTCTGAAGGTATTTTAAAGTTATTCGATAATGCATTAAATAATACAGTTTCCCCTATTGTTAGAGCAGTTTCACGAGCATTCTTAAAATTAGATATGTGCAAAAGTATTATTAGCATAGGTACCGAAATAATAAAAGGCCACTTGTCCCAAAAAACTGGAGACCTAATAAACCCAGTATACGTGATATAAGCAAACCATCCAAGGATTCCTATAATTGCGCCAATTAAAGCTACACCGTGACTATTAAGTATATCGCTAAACCTTTCTTGCCTATCATCTGCTCCTTTTATCCCCTCGTCTTTCATCTTATTTTCCTGCCAGAGCGTAACTG
Source organism: Candidatus Brocadiia bacterium (assembly GCA_041658285.1). Taxonomy (NCBI): domain Bacteria; kingdom Pseudomonadati; phylum Planctomycetota; class Candidatus Brocadiia; species Candidatus Brocadiia bacterium. The sequence continues at coordinate 312,978 of JBBAAP010000001.1, read as the reverse complement.
CTATTCGCCACGCGCCATCACGCGAAATCTTATCAACATCTATAGGTTTGTGTGTACTTCTATCTTGTAATCTTAACAAATTCCATTCCGTACAAGCCTTAATAAGGGGGCGATAATCTACTAGAGGGCAAAGGGAATAATAAAACATTGATAAAAAATATCCCATAGCGCCGACGCCCAAGAAAGAAATAATAGCTATTCCTATGTCACCACGTATATATTCTAGTAATTTTTTCGCATCCCCAAAGTTAGAAATACATAGGTATATAAAAAACTCTAGTAACATTATTAAACTAGGCAATACATAACGAAGGAACCTGCTGGCTTCATTCATACAACGCATCCTTTAATACGATTATTTTACCTGCTTGACTTTGCCACAACTTCAATTAATAATTAATAAGCCTCTAATATACCATTTCCGTGGGGCTGTCAAGTTTTAGCCACTGATTACACAGATTTAATTATAGCCATATTTATCCGTGTTAATCCGTCCTTACAGGAGGTTTTGCTCTGGCTAAACTTTCTTTCCGGAATTCCCGGATTTTTCCCCAAAAGGGGTGGGGGTCCGGCAGAGTATATAGTGGAGGGCAAGGGCGCCCTCGGGCACAGGAAACGCACCCTCCGGGGTATCCGTAAGCCCGCCTGACCGGGTTGGTAGGGGTGGCTGACCAGTCGGGCAGGGATGCCGGGTTGCCCCGGGTTTCCTTGGCCAAAGGGTTGCCCTTGTCTCCTGCGAATATGGGTTTCTTGGGTGGAATTCGGACACTGTATCCGTATAACGAGATAGAATTCTGCAAGGATTATCCCGTCGGAACAGACGGGATCTAACTCGGCTGTAACGCCTCAGCCCTCCCGAATGCTTTCGGGATGTCTGAAGGCTAACAGCGAGTAAGAGGTGATTTATGCCATTCCAAAAGAAGTTTGAACTGAAACTGTTTGTCCCGGCCACCTGGGAAGTTGCCGGCGATATGCCTGACCGGTGGGCTGAGGGTTTGAAGAACAATGCCGAACGCATCAACGACCGCCGACAGGCCAAAATCCCGGATGACGGGACGTTTATCAACCGGATGGCCACTCCGGCATCCAAGGGCTATGCCCTTTATGTGCCGGGCGGTTATGTCTCCAAGCGAGGCCGGTCTGCCGAAGGTATCAGGGGTTCTCATACCGAGAACCTCAAGAAGGCCTTTGACGATTGGAACACCAAGATTAACCAGGCGTTTGCCACGGTTAACGGGGTGGTTGCCAAGGTCTTCAAGGATGCGGTTGACAACGCCAAGGACCGTTGGGCCATCAAGATAGGGGACAAGACCTTGAGGTTCACCGGAGACCGAATCCGGGGACGCTCGGTGGCGCCGATTGCGGCGTTCTACCTGGCCGGAGATGAAAGGGCCCAGGGCTGGATCAGGGAAGCTGACCTGGCTGACGGGGCGCCTTACAACATCACCAGCCCCAGGGAGATGAACGCGCTCAAGGCGGCTCTCCAGCAGAGGCTTATGCAGGGCGGACAGCTGATAGTCAACAGTGAGTATCACGCTGACCTCATCGCGTCGGAGAATGCGGTCAATGCATCGCTCTTAACCAAGTTAAGGGACGCCACCAGGGCCGATGCCTTTGTAGCAACTCCAACGCCGGATAAGTGCTTCTGCGCTTGGGTGCTCGACCCGACCGGCCTGCTCTACCTGCACATCCAGGTAGGCATTACCGTCTAGCGGGAAGTGTCCCATTCGCTGGCGCGAAGGGATAATGTGCCGGGTAACTCGCAGGCTCGAACCGGCACTAAGCACAAACTAAAGGGGCGACCAGTAATGGTCGCCCCTTGTTTGTTTTTCCAGTGCTTCGCACTGGATAACGTGGCAGTAACTCCCACTCCACTTCGTTTCGGGGATAAGTGTTACTAATTCGCTTTGCTCAAAGTAACACTAATCTACAATCCGCGCATGAACTCGGGGCGGAAGTTGTTGTCGCCCTTAAGGTAGCTGTCTATCTCGGCCAGTAGTCGGGCTTTGTCTTTGTTGAAGGTGCCGGCCAGCGGCGCGTAATTGGATGCGTGGTTGGCTCGGAAGATGGTCTGGTTGCTGTCTATGTTGGCGACTACCAGCCGGATTTCTTTGACCATATCCTCGGCTTCGGGCAGTTCGAACTTGCCTGACTTATAATCATCGGCCAGCGGCGTGCCGTTTACTATCATTAATGTAAGCAGGCTGAAATAACGCGGGTTCATCAGGTTGACGGCTTTGGCCGTGTCCAGCGCGTGCGGTTGGGAGAGCTCTTTACCGCCCAGCCCAATCAGCCCGATGACGGACATCTTTATGCCGTTGGCCTGTGCTTTCTTAACGGCTGTTATCATATCCGATGCGGTGGCGCCTTTGTTGACACGGCGGAGCACTTCGTCGTTGCCGCTTTCCAGCCCGATATAGGCGATGGTCAGCTTGTGTTCAGCCAGCTCGGCCAGCTCGGAGTCGGTCTTCTTGATTATATCGCGGGCGTTGGCGTAGATGCCAACCCGTTGGAGCTCGGGGAAAACCATAGCCAGCGCTTTGAGTATTTTCAGGAGCTGGCTGTTGGGCAGAATCATAGCGTCGCCGTCGCACAGGAACACACGCCGGGTGTGGGGCACGCATTTGCCGGCCAGTGCGATGTCGGTCAGGACGTCTTCGAGCGGGCGGACGCGGAATTTCTGGTCGTAGGTGCCGCAGAAGGCGCATTTGTTGTGCGAACAGCCGTAGGTTATCTGGAGCAGATAACTGTCTGCCTCGCTGGGCGGGCGGATGATGTTGCCTTCATATCTCATATAAATCTTTGCCACAGAGGCACAGAGAGCACTGAGAATTCTATTTATAAGGAGACCAGGAATTCAGGAAAAATAATTATTCTTGTTCTCTTGGATTCCTTATAAAACCAGATTGTATTCGAGCTTGTCTGTGGTGTATTCTTCTTTTCTCATAAGTTAAGCCACAGAGACTCAGAGTTCATAGAGATTAAATATAATTAATTCTCGGTGTTCTCTGTGCCTCAGTGGCTATTTTTCTTCGGCTAATAATTTCGCCACCTCGTTCTGGAATTCGAGCGCGCCGTAGGGGCCTTCGGGCACGTATTCTAGCCCGTTGTTCATTATGGAAAATATATACCTGGGCTTGCCGTTGTCGCCGCAGACGTATCCGGACAGGCATTTAACGTTGTTGATGGTGCCGGTCTTGGCCCAGATGCGTGATTTCTTCTTGTTGTTGCCTTCGGGCCAGGCGCGGTTGTTGAGCGAGTCGCGGTAATCGTTAAAATACTTGTGGCCGGCCATATAGCTCAGGAACTGGACCATCTGGCCGGGGGCGACCCAGTTGCTCCGGGCCAGGCCTGAGCCGTCCGATATCAGGTAAGTATTGCTGGGGATATTGACCTGCCGGTCCAGGAAATCGCCGACGGCGGCGGCGCCGGTCTCGAATGTGCCTTTGCCCTTGAACTGGCATCCGAGCAGTTTGAATATCTGTTCGGCGTAGAGGTTCTGGCTGCGCTGGTTGGTGACGGTGATGGTCTTCTTGAGGTCGGTGCTGTTCCGGCAGATTTCGGTCAGCCGGTCGGCCTTGGGGTCGTAGGCGCGTTCGGCCAGGACGACCTTGCCGCTGATGGTTATGTTCTTGGTCATCGTTTCCGAAAGGACCGTGCCGAAGAATAAAACCGGGTTGTCCACCGGAACTGATTCCTTGTGGCAGAGTATATCGCCGGAGATGGCGCCTTTGACGGTGATGACGTTGGTGCCGGGCAGGCGGCAGAAGGTCAGGGTATTTCTGGAGCCCGGATAGCTGTTGTTGATGAGGCTGACGTATTTGGTCGGGGGCGATGTCGCGGCTTTGGTATTTTCGGCCGGGCGGACAGTGATGTCGATGCAGTTGTCGTTGAAGGCGATGCCCGAGACCGGGGCGCAGTACCAGCAGTTGAGCTGGTTGCTGGGCCAGTAGTCGTTGACGTAGTCGCGGTCGAATGCGGTATCGTCGAGGATGATATTGCCCTGGACGTTGGTAACGCCCAGCCCGGCCAGCTTATTACGCCATTGCTCGAATACGGCCAGCGGTTTGTCGTTGTAGAACCGGCCGGAGATATTGGGGTCGCCGTTGCTCTTGACCACCAGGTTGCCCTGGAGAGTTTCGTTCTGTATAACGCCGTCGTAATAAAGCGAGGTGGCGAACTGGAAGTCCGGCCCGAGTTTGCACAGTGCCACGCCGGTGGTGATGAGTTTCATATTGGAGGCCACGGCCATAAGATAGTCGGGGTTCTTTTCGTAGACGACCTGGCGTTCGGGCCAGGAGATTATCTTGACGCCCAGGTGCGACTTGGTCAGGTGGTGCTTGACCACCAACGAGTCAATCCGGCCGGCGATGTCCGTCGTCGGCGAGGCGGCTAATATTACGGCGCTGGGCAGGGCAAGGCAGAGGATAAGCAGGAGTGCGGGGATTAGGTTTTTGGTCCTTTGTTTGATGAGCACGGCTTACTCTTTAATCAGAGAACCGGCCTTTCCCCTGTCCGGGGAAAGGCCGGTATGAAATATCGTTAATTAGTGGTTGTGTTTTTCGGGATTTCCCTTTTCGGGCTGTTTGGGTTCGGCGATGGAATGGCGCATCTCCGTATCGGCCTGGATATTCTTTATGTTGTAATAATCCATCACGCCGAGTTTGCCTTCGCGGAAGGCGTAGGCCAGGGCTTTGGGCACCTCGGATTCGGCCTCCACGACTTTGGCTCTCATTTCCTGGGTCTTGGCCTTCATTTCCTGCTCGGACGCCACAGCCATAGCGCGCCGGGTTTCGGCCTTGGCCTGGGCGATCTTGAGGTCGGCCGCGGCCTGGTCGGTCTGGAGTTTGGCGCCGATGTTATCGCCGACATCGACGTCGGCAATGTCTATGGACAGGATTTCAAAAGCCGAGCCGGCATCGAGCCCTTTTTCCAGTACCTTCTTGGAGATGCTGTCCGGGCTGGCCAGGACCATTTTATATGTATCAGCCGAGCCGATGGTGGTGACGATGCCTTCGCCGACGCGGGCGATGATGGTTTCCTCGGTAGCGCCGCCGACCAGGCGGTCCAGGTTGGTCCGGACGGTGACCCTGGCCCGGGCCCGGAGCTGGATGCCGTCCTTGGCTACGGCGTCAATGGTGGCGCGGGTGCCTTCGGATTGTTTGGGGCAGTCGATGACCTTGGGCAGAACGCTGGTATGGACGGCGCCGAGCACGTCCCGTCCGGCCAGGTCGATGGCCATGGCCCGTTCGGTAATCAGGGGAATGCCCGCCTTATTGGCGGCGATAAGCGCCCGGACTACGTTGGTGACGTTGCCGCCGGCCAGGTAGTGGGCTTCGAGCTTGTCGGTGGGGATGTTCAGCCCGGCCTTGACGGCGTTAATCCGGTTGACGACGATGGTGTATGAGTCGACTTTCCGGAACCACATACCGACCAGGTCCAGCAGTTTTACCGGCGCGCCGGAAAGCAGGGCCTGGAGCCACAGGAAGAAGAACTTGGACACGATTATTCCCACCACAATCAAGACAAGCAAGCCTATGCCGATTCCGATAGTTGTCAGTTCCATAAAAACCTCCTATTAAGATTTTATCCTTACAATAACTCTGTTACTTTCGACCTTTATTACTTTGATTTGGGTGTCCTTGTCGATCATATCGCCTTCGGTGACGACGTCAATCTTTTTGCCTTCGATGACGGCGGTGCCGGAGGGCCTGAGGTTTGTATGAGCTATGCCTTCCTTATTGAGCAGTTGGTCCAGCCCGGCTTTTTCCGAAGTGAAGCCTTCGGAGGTATCCAGGTTTTTCTTCAAGGTCATTTTCCTGAAGCCGATGTAAATGACCAGTGGTATGAGTATAAGCGCGATGATAGACTGGGCCGAGCCGAGCAGGGCGCCGTATTTGGTGAATGAGTAATAAAGGCTGACGACCAGCCCGATGCCGCCGACCAAAGCCAGGATGCCGCCGCTGGGCACAAAGGCTTCGACCACCAATATTGCCAGCGCCAGGGCGTAGATTAAAATAATCAGTTCCAGACTCATAAATACCTTGTCTTTGCCACTGAGGCGCAGAGTTCACAGAGAATCATAATATAATTTTTCCTATTCCCGTCTTTTAACAGAAACATAGAGTTCACGGAGAATCATAATATGAATCTTTTTATTCCGTCTTTAAGCAATCGACTGTTAAAATTAATCAATAACCCAACTTTTTTACCAGTTATTTTTAAATATGTCAAAACCTGTGCTTCAAAAACCGGATCAAATCTTTCCACACTCTTTATTTCAACTACGACCTCATTTTCCACTATTAAATCGATCCTGTTTTCTCCAATTTGTTTCCCTTTATAAATAACCGGTATAACTACCTGTTGGCCATATTTTAACTTAGCCGCTTCTAACTCAATACAGAGAGCGGATTCATAGATATTTTCAAGCAACCCTGGTCCAAGATATCGATGAACTTCAATCGCACATCCGATAATTTTTTCCGTAAGTTGGTTAATGTCCATTCTATAAAACTACAGGGGACAAAACCATTAGTATTACTCCGTGTCCTCTGTGACTCTGTGGCTATTATGCCTTTCTAACGACAATCCGACTGCCTTCGACCGCGTCGATGACGACGGATTCGCCTTTGTTGATGAAGTCGCCGTCGGTGACCACATCCAGTGTTTCTTCGCTGTTATCGAGGCGTATCTTACCCGAAGGCCTGAGGTCCGTCAAGACAATCCCTTTATTGCCGACCAGCGTGCCGGCGTCTATCCCGGAAACGGTGATTCCGGCCGGGGTGGCCAGCGCCGTGGGCAGTATCATCCGGTTGAATATGGGCATCGAAGGCAGGAACCGGGCGATGATGATTAATATAACTATGGAGATGATAAGCGCCGCGCCGACTGTGACAAAATTATGCTGGAGTATGGTCCATTGCCAGGGGGCTTTTTCTATGTCCGGCAGTGTGAAGTTTTGCATGGATAATATCAGGCTGACGAAGATAAGGATTGCGCCGCTGATGCCGGCCACCCCGAATCCGGGCAGTAAGAAGATTTCCACTCCGATTAATCCTATGCCGAGAATAAAAAGCAGTATTTCTGTTACCTGCGCCAGGCCGACTAGGTACTGACTGAAGAATATTATGCCGAAGCAGAGGACGGCGATAGCTTCCAGCAGTCCTGTGCCCGGCATCTGGAACGCCGAATAGCCGGCTATCAAACCGACGGCGACGAGGATAAGCGTGACCGTCTGGTCGGCTAAGAAGGCGACCAGGTATTCCGACCAGGTTTGGGATGCTTCTGTTATTTTGAATGATTTAATATCAAAGAGCGCCGGGATTTCATCGCGGTTATCCTTGATGGCCGTGGCCAGGCCGTAGTTGAGGGCGTCGCGGGCGGTCAGGTTGAGGAGTTTACCTTTGCCGATGACCAGCCCGATTTCGGCCACCTCTTTGCCCTGCATGGACAGGTTTTTTATCTCGTCGCGGGTAAGGAAGTCGCGTTTGCCGTCGACCTTAACCTCGAAGACCTCCATATCCTTGTCGACCATGGCCATCATCAGATTATGGGGGTAGCCCTTTTTCTGGGCCCGGGCCTTGAACTCGGTTCTCATCACCGAAGCGTATTTTTCCTCGTGGCCGACCGGCGCGCCGACCACTTCGGCCGAGCCGATGATAGCGCCGTCTTTCATTATTATTTTATCAGCCGCGATAGAGATGAGCGAGCCGGCCGAGACGGCCCATTTGTCCACATAAGCCACGGTTGTTATGGGCGCGGCGTTCTCTATGATATTGCATAATTCAATGCTGATATCCACCCGTCCGCCGGGCGTGTCGATGTCGAATATGATAAGCGCGGCGTTATTTGATTTGGCTGTTTCGATGGAGCGTTTGACGAAGTAGTTCAGCCCCCAATCCATGATGGCGCCTTTTATGGGGATGACATAGACCAGCTGTTTGACGCTTGATGTATTGGTCGGGCTGGCCGGCGCGTTGTCCGGGGCGGACCAGGCGACCGGTAATCCGACTAGCAGCATCAGGAACAGAACCGCAAGTATTTTCTTCATAGGGGCTTATTTATATAAAGCATTGGCGTTGATGTCAAGAAAACACCCATAACTTAAAAGAGAGCGGAGACGCCGGCAGCAGTCTATTTTGGTTTGGCCGAGTTATTCAACAGGTATTTTTTGAGTATTCTGCCGGTGTGGGATTTCTCCACTTTGATGATGTTTTCCGGAGGACCTTCGGCTACGACAGAGCCGCCTTCGTTGCCGCCTTCCGGTCCGAGGTCGAGGATGTAATCGGCCATCTTTATGACGTCCATATTGTGCTCTATCATGATGACGGTGTTGCCCATATCCACCAGCCGGTTGAGCACATTAATGAGTTTGTTGATATCCGAGAAATGGAGTCCGGTAGTCGGTTCATCTAATATGTAAAGGGTGCTGCCGGTGGAAAGCTTGCCCAATTCGGCTGCCAGCTTGATGCGCTGGGCTTCGCCGCCCGAAAGGGTGATGCTGGATTGGCCCAGGGTGACATAGCCCAGGCCGACATCATCAAGAATCTTGAGCATCCTGATTATTTTTGGGAAATTCTGGAAGAACTCCAGCGCGGTGGAGCATTCCATATCAAGCACATCGGCGATATTTTTGCCGCGATAGGTTACTTCGAGGGTTTCACGGTTATAACGCTTTCCTTTGCACTCGTCGCAGGTGACGTAGACATCGGGCAGGAAATGCATTTCAATGAGTTTAGTGCCCTGGCCCTGGCAGGGTTCGCATCGGCCGCCTTTGAGGTTGAAGCTGAAGCGTGATGACTGGTAGCCGCGCATCCGGGCTTCTTTAGTGGCGGCGAAGACGTCGCGGATTTCGTCGAAGACCCCGGTATAGGTGGCCGGGTTCGACCGGGGCGTTTTGCCGATAGGCGACTGGTCGATGATGATGACTTTATCCAGGTTATTGCTGCCGGTGATTTCCTTGAATGCGCCGGTGCTGATTCGGCTTTTGTAAATCTGGCGCATCAGGCCGCGGTAAAGGACGTCTTCGACGATGGTGGATTTGCCCGAGCCGGAAACTCCGGTGACACAGCAGAAACAGCCGAGAGGGAAACGAACGTCTATATTCTTGAGATTATGCTCCGATGCTCCTTTGACTTCAAGCCAGAGCCGGTCTTCCAGCGACCTTCTTTTTTGGGGCAGTTCTATTTTAAGTTTGCCGGTCAGGTATTTGACGGTCAGAGAGTTTTCGTCTTTGAGTGCGTCTTCGAGCTTGGCGGCCAGGACTACTTGGCCTCCTTTACGGCCGGCACCCGGGCCGATATCAATCAGGTAATCGGCTGCATGAATGGTTTCTTCGTCGTGCTCGACGATGATTACGGAATTGCCGATATTACGGAGTTTCTTTAAAGTATTGAGCAGTTTCTGGTTATCGCGCTGATGCAAACCTATGGTCGGTTCGTCCAGAACGTAGCATACGCCGACCAGCCCGGAACCGACCTGGGAGGCCAGCCTGATGCGCTGTGATTCGCCGCCGGCCAGGGTGAGACTGCGCCGGTCCAAGGTCAGATAGGATAAGCCCACGTCCAACAGGAAGGATAGGCGGCTTTTTATTTCCTTCAGAAGCGAAGCCGCGATTATTATCTGTTCATTAGTCAGGACCAGGCTATTGAAGAAATTCAATGACTCTTCCACGTTCATATGGATGATTTCGTGGATATTTTTCCCGCCCAAACTCACGGCTAGGATTTCCTTTTTCAGGCGGCTGCCTTTGCAGGTGGGGCAGGAAAGCTCGCTCATATACTGGTGAATCCGTTTCTTGACGTATTCGCTGGTGGTTTTGTGGAACCTTTTTTCCAGGTCGGGGATGACGCCGGTGAAATAGCTGTGATATTTTTGTTCTTCAGCCGGTGAGGTTCCGAACAGCAGTATTTTCCGCTTTTCCTCAGGCAGTTTATAAAAAGGGATATCCATGTTGACATCAAAGGTGCGGGCGAAATCACGGAGAATCTGGTGATAGTAGATAGCCATCCGTTTACCGGACTTGCGCCAGGCGTCTATGGCGCCGTTAGTCAGCGTCAATGATTCGTCCTGCACAATCAGGTTGGCATCCAGTTCCATGCGCGTGCCCAGTCCGTTGCAGGTCGGGCAGGCGCCGTAAGGGCTGTTAAATGAAAACATCCGCGGGCTGAACTCCGATATGGAAATCCCGCATTCGACGCAGGCGTAATGTTCGCTGAAGACGGTGTCTTTCGAAGAGCGGCCTTTTTCTACATTGACAATAATCAGTCCTTCACCCAGCCTCAGGGCCAGTTCAACGGAATCGGACAGGCGTGTTTTAAGATCGCCTTCGAGCGTCAGTCGGTCGACGACGATATCAATATTATGTTTCTTGTTCTTGTCTATTTTGGGGTAGAGTTTACGGGTGCCCAGTTCGATTATTTTATTATCAACCCTGAGCCGGATAAATCCTTCTCGCCTGATTCGGCTAAAGACGTCTTTTGATTCGCCTTTTTTACCCCGGATAATCGGCGCCAGAATGGCAATGCGCGACCCGGCCGGCAGGTTTCTGATTTGCTGGATAATCTGTTGGGCTGATTGTCGTGTAATCAGGCGGTTGCATTTATAACAGTACGCTTGCCCGCAACGGGCGAAAAGGACCCTGAGGTAGTCATAAATTTCAGTGGTCGTGGCTACGATGGAGCGGGGCGTGCCTACGCCGGAGCGTTGTCCGATAGATATGGTCGGCGGCAGGCCTTTAATTTCCTCTACATCTGGTTTTTCCATTTGTTCCAGGAACTGCCGGGCGTAAGCCGAAAGGCTTTCAATGTAGCGTCGCTGGCCTTCGGCGTATATGGTGTCAAAGGCCAAGGATGACTTGCCCGAACCGGATACACCGGTGATGACAACCATTTTATCGCGGGGGATGTCCAGGCTGATATTTTTGAGGTTGTGTTCGCGCGCGCCGTGTATGGAAATAATGTTATTATTGCTCATTTGTTGAATTTATCGGTTTTTAAGGTTGTTTATATTTGCAGCCTTGATACGAATTCCTTCTTTCCAATTCTTTTTCTATCATTCCGATGATAGTATTTTTGCTGGCTTCCCATTTGGGCGCAATCAGGTATTCTCCGCTTAATTCTCCGGTTAGCCGCTGGACTATCATTTGTGGCGGCAGAATTTCCAGTATATCGCACACCAGCGGGATGTACTGGGCCAGGGACATAATTTGCACCTTGCCCGAACCATATAAATTAGCAAGCTCGGTATTCTTGGCAATATAAAGATGATGTAATTTTACGCTGTCTATGCCGAGTCCCGCGACCTTTCGGGCGGAATTAATTATGGTGTCATTTGTCTCGCCGGGCAGCCCGATAATCAGGTGGGTGCCGATGGCGATATTTTTATTGCGGGTTCGCTTAACGGCCGACTCGAAATCCGCATAAGTATGCCCTCTATTGATTAATGCCAGTGTTTTGTCGTCAGCGGATTGCAGGCCGTATTCCACCCAGACCGTGTATTTATCGGTATATGAGGCAATCAGGTTTATGGCTTCATCGGATATGCAATCCGGCCGGGTGCCGATATCCAGGCCGACCACGTCAGTGCCGGACAGTGCTTCGTCATAGCGTTGCTTGAGCAGTTCTATTGGCCCCAGCGTATTGCTGTATGCCTGGAAGTAGGCGATGAATTTATCCGCTTGGTATTTACGGCGGTAAAAATCCATGCCCATCCGGAGTTGTTCTGATATGGACGGGCGCGGGTCGAGGCGGGCATTCGGGCTGAAAGAGCGGTTCTCGCAGTAAATACAGCCACCGGTTCTGTCCGGTCCGGAACGATGGGGGCAGGTAAACCCGGCATCCAGCGCGATTTTATAAACACGCAGGCCGGGGAATTTGTCTTTTAAGTATGCGTTAAAGGAGTAGTATCGGCGCATTATTCACCGCAAAAACGCTGAGGATTATTTGTGTGCTTCAATTCTTTGGGATAAAAGAAAATATGCCGGGAGCGAGACTCGAACTCGCACGCTTTTCAGCATACGCCCCTCAAACGTATGTGTCTGCCAATTCCACCATCCCGGCGCAAGATAAAACAAAAGCAAAAGGATTTAACTAATTGAACAAAGGAAATCAAGAAAATCCATATAAAAGATAACTTTATATTGGATCTTTACGCGTCTGTGCGATGTGTGGTGAGATTGTATCAGCACTTAGCCAGGCACATACGGTCTTCTTCTATCTGCTTGAACATCCGGTCGGAAATCTTGGTCGGATAGATGCCCGAGAAGCAGGCCGTGCAGAACTTATGATTAGGGCTGACGGCCCGGACAAGTCCGGGTAACGTTTGATAAATCAATTCGTCCGACATAATTTCTTTGGAGATGGCTTTAACGGTTTTGTTGCGGGCGATGAATTCTTGTTTAGTCTGCATGTCAATCCCGTAAACACAGGGGAATTTCAGGGGCGGGCAGGTAACCGCAAAGTAAATCGCTTTGGCGCCGGCATCGCGGACCAGGTTTATTATTTCGCGCGAGGTGGTTCCGCGCACGATGCTGTCATCAACCAGTAATATCTTCTTGCCTCTGATTTCGCTTTTTACCGGATTGAGTTTTTGCCGAACCGATACTTCACGCGCTTCCTGGAGAGGCATAATGAATGTTCGGCCGATATAGCGGTTTTTGACTAATCCTTCCCGGTAAGGCAGGTCCAGCTCTGTCGCCATGCACGAAGCGGCCGGCTTGGAGCTATCCGGAACGGGAACGACCACATCCGCTTTTAACCCGGCTTTTCTTACTTCCTTGGAAAGCTCCTGTCCCAATCTTAATCTGGCTTCGTATATGCTGATGCCATCCATGACAGAATCAGGACGGGCAAAATAAACCCATTCAAAGATGCAGGGTGTATGCTTGGCTTTTACTAATCGTTTGCTGTGAAACTGGCGGCTGGCCTTGAAAAAGGCATTCTGCTCGCTTATAAAAATAGCCTCACCTGGTTGGAC